>JBATYS010000603.1:0-4587 GCA_049674205.1 Candidatus Aminicenantaceae bacterium | reverse complement strand
GAAACAGTATTCAGCTTTGGGAAAGAAGTATCCTGGCCGCCTTGGTGTGATGATCGCTTTTGATAATGTCCTCGCACATAAGATCGAAGCCGGTTCAGATATGTTCCTCATGCCATCGAAATATGAGCCATGCGGTTTGAACCAGATGTACAGCCTCAAATACGGGACCATACCTATCGTCAGGGCCACTGGGGGTTTAGACGACACCATCCAGAAATTCGACCCGAAAACGGGCGAAGGCAATGGCTTTAAGTTCTCGGCATATTCTTCCCAAGCGCTCCTTGAAGAGACACAAAGGGCTCTCAACATCTTTCAAGATAAAAAAACCTGGACCGCATTGGTCCAAAAAGCCATGAGGATGGATTTTTCCTGGAAAAAATCTGCCCAAAAATATGACGAGATTTATAATCGAGCGTTAAGAAAAATTTGATCCTTTGGGCGATATAAGAATAAAGGAGAATTGTCCTTGAAACAGAGACCGAAAAATCCAAAAAACGGCCAAAAAAAAGGGGCGAAGATAGGTCAAGTTGTCCTTGGGCCCACTCTTTTCACTGACTACGATATCCATCTTTTTAAAGAGGGCAATGCCTTTCGATTGTACGAGAAGCTCGGTGCCCACGGCATGTCTGTCGATGAACAGAAGGGTGTTTATTTCGCCCTGTGGTCTCCGAATGCAAAAAGGATCTCTGTGATGGGCGAGTTCAACGAATGGAATTCACAAACCCACCCTCTGGGGATCAGGTGGGATGGCTCGGGGATCTGGGAAGGATTTATTCCCGATTTGGAAAAAGGTGTTCTTTACAAATTCCATATCGCCTCAAAGTACCGCAAATACACGGTGGACAAAGGCGATCCCTTTGGTTTTTTCTGGGAAATTTCTCCCCGCACAGCGACCGTTGTCTGGGACCTCGATTATGATTGGGGCGATGATGAGTGGATGACAAACAGAAAGAAACACAATGATCTCCATGGTCCCCTGTCTGTGTATGAGGTCCATCTGGGCTCTTGGCGAAGATCCCCTAAAGATAGGGGGCGATTATTGAGTTTCAGAGAGATTGCGCCTCCTTTGGTGGAATATGTCAAGAACATGGGTTTCACACACGTCGAGTTTTTGCCCATGATGGAGCATCCCTTCTACGGTTCGTGGGGCTACCAGACCGTGGGGTATTTCGCGCCCACAAGCCGCTATGGGACTCCACAAGATTTTATGCATCTCATCGACCAGCTGCATCAGAATGGGATAGGTGTCATTTTGGATTGGGTGCCATCCCATTTTCCTGCTGATGAACATGGGTTGGGTTTTTTTGATGGAACCCACCTCTATGAGCATGAAGACCCGAAAAAGGGTTTCCACCCGGATTGGAAAAGCGACATCTTTAACTATGGACGGAATGAAGTGCGCAATTTTCTGACCAGCAACGCCCTCTTTTGGCTGGACAAGTATCATGTCGATGGTCTCCGCCTGGATGCGGTGGCGTCTATGCTGTACTTGGATTATTCGAGAAAAGAAGGGGAGTGGATCCCGAACGAGTACGGAGGCAGGGAGAATATCGAAGCCATTTCCTTTCTAAAGAGTTTGAATGAAGCTGTGTATGAGTTTTTCCCAGATGTCCAGACTTTCGCTGAGGAATCCACAGCTTGGCCAATTGTGACACGCCCCGTTTATTTAGGTGGACTCGGCTTCGGGATGAAATGGAACATGGGCTGGATGCATGACACTCTCGATTATATTGCAAAGGACCCGGTTTTTCGCAAACATCATCACAACCAGTTGACATTCAGCATATGGTATTCGTTTTCTGAAAATTTTATCCTCCCTCTTTCTCATGATGAAGTCGTACATGGTAAAGGGTCTCTTTTGGGTAAGATGCCGGGAGATAAATGGCAAAAGTTTGCCAATCTGAGGCTCCTCTATGGATTTATGTTCACCCATCCTGGAAAAAAATTGCTGTTCATGGGAGGCGAGTTAGGACAGATACGGGAATGGACTCATGAAGAGAGCCTGGATTGGCATCTCCTGGAAAATCCTCTCCATCAGGGCATACAGAAATGGGTAAAGGACCTCAACCATTTGTACAGAAGAGAGATAGCACTTTATGAGCTGGACTTTGAGCGGGGCGGATTTGAGTGGATTGACTTCAGCGATTGGGCAAAGAGCATCATCAGTTATATGAGAAGAGGAAAGGCATCAGAGGACCTGATTCTTGTGGTGTGTAATTTTACACCTGAAGTGCGGGAGACCTACAGCGTTGGCGTCCCAACAGGCGGCTTCTGGAGAGAGATCCTGAACAGCGATGCGAAGGAATATGGCGGGAGCGGCCAGGGGAATCTAGGAGGCGTGAAGGCCAAACCGGTTTTCATTCACAACAGAAAGTTTTCTCTCACTCTCACTCTTCCGCCTTTGAGTGTCCTTATTTTTAAGCAGGAGCGGTTTCAGTCTTAGCCAAAAAAATACTTATTCGTATATTCAAATTTGTGATAAAATACGCATCGTGATTTATGTGAAGCCATAAATTGTGTTTAAGAAATCGTCCGGAAAGGAGAATTCCGTGAAAGATAAAATCGGAAAAACCGCAGGCGCAATCTGGAAGATCTTAAAAAAGAACAAGGAAGTGAATGTCTCTCAGCTCCCCAAGCTTGTGAACGAAAAATCGGCTCTGGTCTACCAAGCCCTTGGTTGGCTAGCTCGAGAAGATAAAATTGAGTATCACACAAAAGCCGCCAAGACGTTTGTCTCCCTCGCAGAAAGGGAGAAAGGAAAGTAAAAGAAAGATCCACTTTTTATATCCTTTTTGATATTCGTTGGTTTTTATGAAGTCACACGTCTGCATCCACGGACATTTCTACCAGCCCCCACGGGAAAATCCCTGGCTTGGTGAAATTGAAGTCCAGGATTTGGCCTATCCCTTTCATGACTGGAATGAGCGGATTTCCGCGGAATGTTATGCGCCGAATTCGTCAGCCCGGATTCTTGACAAAGACAAAAACATCATCAATATCGTGAATAATTATGCCAAGATGAGTTTCAATTTCGGGCCTACCCTTTTATCCTGGATGGAAAGGCACGAACCGGAAATTTACGGCGCCATCCTGGAAGCGGATAAAGTGAGCCAGAACACGTACTCCGGGCATGGCGCAGCCATTGCCCAGGCATTCAGCCATATGATTTTGCCGCTCGCCAATTCCCGTGACAAACAGACTCAGATCATTTGGGGAATCCAAGATTTTCTCTATCGTTTCAAAAGGGAGCCAGAGGGAATGTGGCTTCCCGAGACAGCTGTGGACCTTGAGACACTGGAGATTCTGGCGCATCACGGGATCGAATTCACGATACTTTCTCCGGTACAAGCTAGTCGAGTTAGAAAAATCGGGAACAGAGACTGGGTGGAAGTTGGGGCCGGTAAGATTGACCCTAAAAGACCTTACACGGTTCGTCTTCCTTCCGGGAAGGCCATTGCTGTTTTCTTTTATGATGGACCCCTTTCCCACGATATTGCTTTTGGAGATCTTCTGAACAATGGCGAAGTCTTTGCCCAAAGGATGCTTCAAGCATTTTCCCATGAGAATACGAACGCCCAAGTCGTTCATGTCGCCACAGATGGGGAGTCCTACGGCCATCATCACCGGTTCGGCGATATGGCGCTGGCGTACTGTCTGGCTAAAATCGAATCCAGTGGAGAAGCCCGTCTAACCATTTATGGCGAATATCTGGAAAGACATCTGCCGGAATACGAAGTGGAGATCGTGGAAAACAGCTCATGGAGTTGTACTCATGGCGTTGAGAGGTGGAGGAGCGATTGCGGATGCAACACAGGCAAACATCCCACTTGGACGCAGGAATGGAGGGCCCCTCTCCGTGAAGCCATGGATTGGCTCAGAGACAAGGTCAGTACCCTTTATATCGAGGGGATGGCGAATTTTGTTAAAGATCCCTGGGCGGTGAGAAATGCCTTCATTCAAGTTGTCCTGGACAGGTCAGAGACAAATATCGAGTCTTTTTTCCGCAGGCACATGATTGCTGACCTCAGCCGGATGGACAAAATAACCGTCCTTAAGCTTTTAGAGTTGCAACGGAACGCTATGCTCATGTACACAAGCTGCGGCTGGTTTTTTGATGATATCTCAGGGATCGAAGCGGTTCAGGTGATGAGGTATGCCGGACGTGCCCTTCAGCTGGCAAAAGAGACGACCGGCAAAGATCTTGAGCCTGGCTACATGGCAATAATCGAGAGAGCCCCGAGCAATCACAAGGATTTTGAGAATGGAGCGCAAATTTATGCCCGACACGTCAAGCCTGCTGTGTTGGATCTGCTCAGGATCGGTGTGCATTACGCAGTGTCCTCTCTATTTGAGGAGTATCCCGAAACAATCCGTATCGGAGAGTATACAGCTCAGAGTCAGTTCAACGAAGTCTTTGAATCGTCTTTGTTGAGGCTTGCGCTGGGAAAAGCGAGAATTCGCTCGAATACAATCTGGGAGGAAGATACAATAAGTTATGCTGTTTTGCATTTCGGTGACCAAAACCTCAATGGAGGGGCACGGCATTTCACCGATGATTCGGCCTTTTCGGTGATGCAGAATGAAATT
>JBATYS010000602.1:0-2421 GCA_049674205.1 Candidatus Aminicenantaceae bacterium | reverse complement strand
ATGGATATGTTTGAGAAGCCACTGCCAGATTTCAGTGGCCGGACAGATCGGGTATGCGGCAAAGAAACGGCATCCGGCAGCAAGAGCTCCCAAGGCGATGGCTTCATCTCCAGATATAAAAAGCCTGTCCTTATCGGGCCTCTCCACAAGAGTGTGTCTCTCCTCTTTTTTAATGATCTTCTCCGCTTCGTCACATCCAAACCTCAAAGCCCGGATGTTTTTTTCGACGATCTCTTTACCTTTTCTTTCGAGGAAAACCTCAGACAACACCTCTTCGATGATCTTCAGGTCCAGGTCTAGAACGTAGCACAGACCTCCCAAGAGTATCGTGTTTTTGAAGATCTCACGCCTGAAGTTCTTTTTGGCCAGCTCTCTCATTGGGAATTTGTGGAATGTCCGGCCTCTTTTGGGGGATAGCCGGATGCTTTCTGAAACGCCTCCTTCACAGAGGATCACGCCATTTTCAGCGACAGATTTGATGTGCCTGAGGATAGAGTCACAATCAAAAGCCATGAGCACATCGATGTAATCACCCCGGCTGTAGATCTTATTCAGGCTTGCCCGGATCGTGTAATTTGTAGCTTCTCCTCTGATGTTTGACGGAAAATCCCTGTAGGTGACGACTTCCCATCCTTGCCTTTTCAGGATCTTTCCGAGGACATTCCCGGTAAAAAGCACACCATCCCCTGCATGTCCTGCGATCATGACTTGGATATCGCTAATCATTGTACCTTTTTATGCTGAAGTTCCAGAAAACCTACCGAAATAGTATAACATTTACTCTGCCAATTCCAGCGGAATCAAAGATTGAAGAGACTTGTCCAAAAGCATTCTCTCCTGAAACAGGAGGCCTCTGTAACAAAGCTGATTCCCATCGACGCGAAGGACGTCTTCGCTAATATTGCGTTTTCTGTCTAAACGATCTCTCTTTGAGGGGCTACCTGTCAGATCGCTTTTCTGAATCCTCTCTTTTTCATTGGCTTATTGCAGCAGAGAATAACATGCTCTTCCACACATCCGCAGAATTCATCAACGATCACTCGGAAGCCGCATACATTGCACTCGTATTTCAGGTCTTTCTGGGCTTTCGACGGAGTTTTTCTCTTAGGTGCGGCCTTGACTGTTTTTTTTGCAGTGGTAGTCTTTGCAGATTTCTTTGCTACTGTTATTTTCTTGGCTGCAGCTTTTGCTGGTTTCTTCGCCGTTTTTTTCTTTGTGGTTTTTTTTGCTGGCATTTAGGGCCTCCCTATAACTGAGATTTTATATTTTCAAATAATATATTTATCATCATTCTCATTCAGAGTCAAGACCTTATATATCCTATCATATTTATAGGATTATGTCCATGCTTCAAATCATAGATCTTTGACCATCGTAATAATGAATGACTTAGATTAACATTTGCTTTATATAGAATTAGAGGTGATGCTTTGAGCGACATAAAGGAAGATTTAGCCTTCCTCGATTCACATTTGAGGGAACCCACCGAAGGTGGGCGTTGAGGACTGTTTGAGCACGAGAAAAATTGAGATGTGTGGCACTTCGAGGTAGTTGCTTATAATGCAGAATAAAGGTTAATGTGCGCAGATCCGCAGACGCCGAGAAAGTGATGAGGGAATGGCGTTAAAAATCTGACAGGAGCGAAAACATCTCCTCTAATTCTATCCTAAGGTAATTTAACCTAAGCTATTTCGGCCCTTACCTTTTCGAGGTCGATTATACCGTCGAGCTTGTTATCGCGGAAAATCGTTTCGCGCCGTTCCACTCCAGTCGAAACGATGGATATTGGTGTCTCGACGAGATCCTCAATACGTGAGACATAGTCTTTGAATTCCTGGGGGAGTGTCTTAAACTCCGTGTTTTGTGTGACTGAGACGCTCCATCCTTTATGCGCATCATACTGCGGTTCCACTTTATCGAGAATCCAGCTTTCTGTAGGGAAATTTTTCATTACGGTCCCTTTATATTTGTAACCCACACAGATCAAGATCTCATCAACTCCGTCTAACACATCCGATTTTGTCAGGGCAATGGATGACAGCCCGTTTAAACGGCAGGCGTAGGAAATGGCAACGGCATCAACCCATCCACACCTCCGGGGACGGCCGGTTGTGGCACCAAATTCTTTTCCCTTCTCGCGGATGTATCGGCCCCACTCGTCATGGATCTCGGTCGGGAAGGCTCCCTCTCCTACACGAGTCGTATAGGCTTTGACTATGCCGATCACAGCATCGATCTTGTCAGGGCTGATCCCCAAACCCGTACACACTCCTCCGACTGTGGAGTTCGATGTGGTCACATAAGGATACGTACCGTGATCGATATCCAGAAGTGCTCCCTGAGCACCTTCAAAAAGCACTGATTGGCCGGCCTTTAATCGTTCATTCAGAACAAGAGAGACATCTTTGATGTATTTCCCAA
>JBATYS010000601.1:0-1687 GCA_049674205.1 Candidatus Aminicenantaceae bacterium | reverse complement strand
TTTTGTGTTATGGATATCATAGAGCGAAGCTGAGCCGGATGCCTTACTTGAGGGCGGGTTTCTTCTCTTTGGCTTATGGTTTTTTTATCGAGTTTGTTCAGATATTTTTGCCTTATCGCTCTTTCAGCATGAAGGACTTTGCGGTCGATGCAGCCGGGATCGTGGTTGGACTTTTTGGTTTTTATATTTTTCGGCAAAGAAGCAAAATGTAGGGTCCGTTCCCTACATAAATAGGGGACAGTCACCTATTTCCAGGGGTAACAAAAATTGGGGACAGGCACCTCTTCCCTCACGGGAAATCGGAGCCAGTCCCCATTTTTCCAGTCCCCATTTTTTCTACATCGGACCATTCGGGGGAATGGTCCCTACATCATTGATATTCCGATCCCCAACATTGGCAAAATGCAGTGAGATTTGATATAATTGCACCCTAAGTAAGGAGTGATCGAAATGAAGAAAGACATTCATCCTGAATATACTGAGGCGACTGTGGCTTGTGCGTGTGGCAACACTTTCACCACCCGGTCGACCAAAAAAGAGATCCGTGTGGAAATTTGCTCAGCATGTCATCCGTTCTTCACGGGAAAACAGAAGTTCATCGATAGCGCCGGACGTGTTGAAAAGTTCAGGAAGAAATATGGCGATAAAAAGAAATAAACGAAATGTTACAAAAACTCGCGAATATCGAGGAGAAATTCCGCACACTCACAGCCTCTTTATCTGATCCCGCCTTAGTTTCCGACCGCCAAAAGATCAAAAAGATCTCTAAAGAGAGGGCAGATCTGGAGCCTGTCATCAAGAAGTACGAGGAGTATAAGAAGGTCCGGAAAGGTATAGAGGGATCGAAAGAGATCTTGGACGATCCTGATATAGATGCAGATCTCAAGGAAATGGCAGAGCTGGAGGTGAGAGAGTTAGAGGACAAGGAGGAGGCGATCGAGGAAGAGCTTAAAGTGCTCCTTCTTCCAAAGGACCCCAATGACGCCAAGGATGTGCTTTTAGAGATAAGAGCTGGGGCAGGTGGGGATGAGGCGTCGCTTTTTGCCCAGGACCTCTACCGGATGTATTCGCGGCTGGCTGAGAACAAGGGGTGGAAGGTTGAAGTCTTGAGCACGAGTCTTTCACCGATCAAGGGATTGAAGGAAATCGTCGTCAATATCAAGGGGGAGCGTGTGTATTCGCAATTGAAGTTCGAGAGTGGGGTGCATAGGGTGCAGCGTGTGCCGCAGACAGAGGCGAGCGGCAGGATCCACACATCGACGGTGACGGTGGCGGTGCTCCCTGAGGCCGCCGAGGTGGACATCGAGTTGGACCCCAATGACTTGAGGATCGAGGCGTTTGGAGCTTCGGGTCCCGGGGGACAGAACGTCAACCGCAACTATACGGCGATCCGGGTGACTCACGAGCCTTCGGGTCTGGTGGTGTCGTGTCAGGATGAGAAGTCGCAGCACCGGAACAAAGAGAAGGCGCTCAAGATATTGCGTTCGCGGTTGTTGGCCATCGCACAGAGGGAACAGCATGCCCAGATATCGAAGGACAGGAAAAGTCAGGTGGGGACAGGGGAGAGGAGCGAGAAAATAAGGACGTACAACTTTCCTCAGTCGAGGGTTACGGACCATAGGCTGAACCTGACGATCCATCAGTTGGAGAGTGTGCTTGATGGCGACCTGGAAGAGTTCATCGATGC
>JBATYS010000600.1:0-1619 GCA_049674205.1 Candidatus Aminicenantaceae bacterium | reverse complement strand
TAATCCCCCTCCTTTATTGTTTCGATTTATATAAACAAAAAAGATTTTCGGAATTTGATAAAATGGGATCTTTTGCTTAAAAAAAATGTATCATGAAATAAATAAAATATCAAATTTATCCTGAGTCTGCTACCCTCTCCCTCGCATCTTCAACCTCAGCTATCCCTGGGTCAGCGTCCTTCCAGAGGTTGAGGAATTTTTCGTAATGCTCTTTGGTTTTGGCTTATCCGTTCTTTTTTTAACAGAGGTTATTCTCTATTCACCGGCCCTAGGTAGTGGTCAAGCCAGGCCAGGGTTTCTTTGATGAATTCGATTCTGGGGGGGATATGGTCAGTTTCGTACAACTTCAGCTCCTTGTGTTCGTCCGGGATTCCTAGAAGATCAAACAGAGGCTTTATGGATGTCTCATAAACAAAGGCCGAGTCGTATCTACCGTTTATCATCAAAGTAGGCGTTTTCACCCGGGTGACATAATTGATCGGATGGACTTCAGGGAGACCGATATCTCTAAGGCCTCCTGACAATAAGACGCTTGCTTTAAGGCGTCCCTCCATGGCTGGAATAATCACTCCGGGCCATTCACTCCCCCAGCTCAATCCGTAATAGGCAAGCTTTTGGCTGTCAATATCCTGACGGGACTCCAGGTAGTCGATGCATCTTTTAAAATCTTTTACCAGTTGAATTCTATATTCAGTTTGCCGATGAGTATTTTTCCAGGGAGTTGGCCGTTCAAAATTGCGTTCCATAGTCCCTTTATAGACAGGATAGAGAGCAGCCCGACCGTTTTTCACGATAAAAGAAAGGAAAACCTTAAATTCCATATCGCTTTCAAGTTCTTTACTCGATTTTCGCGATACCGCTTGGCCGCCAGGGAAATAAATGACTGTCTGATAGGGGGGCGCTGTATTTTTTGGAAGAAAAAGAATCGCGATGATCCGCTCATCACCATAGGCAGCATCAAAGGTTATTCGTTCTTGAATCCAATTCTCAGAGTTTTCATCCCTCGATTCCACTTGCGCATTCAGATTAGTCTTATCATAAGAGAACTGCGCTTTGTAAACCTGAAAAATGGGATCTGCAACCGGCTTTTCCTTGTAAAAATCTTTGGTTTCCCCCAATTCTAACAAATTGAACGCAGATTCGGGGATTCTCTCAGGATCAGGATACAGAGCGCACCGGAATCCATTTTTAGAAGAACGATCAAAGGCAGGAACATTGCTCATCATCCCAAACATATAGGTGTTGTCGTTCCAAGCACCACCCCTGATCAATCTCCCTTGCTCGGTCGCGTTAAAGCACCACTCTCTCACATTTCCCGCCATGTCACAGGCTCCGTAGGTGGTTATGCCTGGAAGACTCCCCACCGGAACAGGGCCTTCGCCCTGAAAATTACTGAAGGGAGCAAAAATAGCATCCCCCCCAAGTTGAAAAAACATGATCATATGAGTATATTCACCTCTGGCGATACCCCAATGATACGCTGTGGGCAGAGTTTTCCCAAAAAACTCTGCACACGCTACAGCCTCAAACCAACTGACTCCTGAAACCGGATAATCACCCTGCCCCTCAGGATAATCTCCTGCCTGCCATGCGGCTGGACCAGACCTGCCTGTCTGATC
>JBATYS010000599.1:0-4001 GCA_049674205.1 Candidatus Aminicenantaceae bacterium | reverse complement strand
CCAATGGCCAATCTCGTCACAACCTGCGATGTAATCACCTGCGATGTAGGGTTAGCTCCCCGAGCTGACCGATGTAGGGTCTGTTTCCCAAACACACTGAGAATCATTTTAGCCATCGGTGCTATGCTCCTGTTATTTTGTGCCCAACCCTTTCTGGGATACTCCTCAATCCCTGCCTTAAACACATGCCATTCGCTGATGTTTTCATCTGCCCACTCCTATCAGATAGAATTTCCCCAAAACAAAAAGCTGCTCCTCATCATTTTTGATTTTAATGATTTTATGTGCATAAACTGCCTCGAATCTTTTTTGACATTCTGTCAGCTGCTCCCTCCGCACATACTGGAGGAAAATGCCTGGGGGATACTCACGATCGAAAGTGCAATAAAAAAGTCGGGATTGAAGGATTCGGTTAAGATCGCCAAGACAAAATTGAGAGGATTTGTGATGGCCAACCGTATCAAATTTCCAATTTTCATCGACGAGTATCAAATCTTCCAGCAGTTCGAAAAGAAGGGCACCGCGGTTCTCCTGTTTGATGGAACAAACAATATTCTTAAGGAGTATATTTTTCCATTAAGCAAAGACCAGATCGGAGAGATTCAAAAGATTGTGTCCGGGTTTTAGCATTTTCCATTGACCCGACATCAACATTTCTGCTGAACAAATCATCACAAAAGGGTATAATCCCTTTGACAGGAGGAGGGATTATGAGCGCAAATATCATCACCCTGACACGAGTCTTGCTGGCAATTGTGACACTTGTCATGTTTCAGATGGGCTTTTCTTTCCGTGTGGCCGCACTGCCTCTTATGATCATCGTCTTCTACATGGATTCTCTGGACGGGTATGTCGCACGCAAACTGGGGACCGCTAGCGATTTTGGCGCGCTTTTTGACATCACCGGTGACCGGATCGTCGAGCACGTCTACTGGATCTTCTTTACCGCCGTAGGTCTGGTCAGTTTTTGGGTGCCGATCATTTTTATCAGCCGGAGCTTTCTTGTCGACACAGTAAGGAGCATGGCGTTCAGCAGGGAAGGGAAAACTCCTTTCGGGGAAAAGAGCATGATGCGCTCAAAATTCACTCTTTTTCTCACATCCGGCAGGTTTATGCGCGGCCTGTATGGCTTCATGAAGCTTTTTACGTTTGTGGTGATCGGTGCCACTCTCGTTTTAGAAGTAGACGCAGGACTGATAAGCCGTCATTTGCCGGAGGGATATATAACCGGTCTCACGCTCTTTTCGCAATTCTGCATCTGGATCACAACGGCCCTCTGCATTATCCGGGGGATACCTGTCCTGTGGGATGGCCGGCGATATCTCTTCGACAAGTATTTTCCGCGAGAGCTTAAAGACGCGGGTTGAACATATGATTTTCATGTGCCATAATAATTATCTTGCCCAAAAAAGGAGAAATTAGGACCATGAAGAGATTATGCCAATTCTTCTCCATTTTTTTAATCGTGGGGTTTTTATCTGTTCTCCTTCATGCTGAAGATTACTATGAAAGGGGACTGGAAAGCCTCGACCTTATGGCCTACACGCAGGCTCTCCAGCATTTTGAGACCGCTATTTCTGAAGATCCCAATAAAGAAGATGTCAGAGTCAGCATGGCGCTGACCTATTTACGGATGAGGAGGCCGGATGATGCCCTCCGTGTCCTCCAGGAAGAACGGTTTTTGTTTCCCAACTCTCTGAATGCCCGAGTCATGTTGGCTTATGTCTATTTTATCCAAGACAAAAAGGACGATGCGATTGAGGCCTGCGAGGACTTTGATAACCTGTTCCTCGAGGTAATACGAGAAGAGACGAAGATAAAGAAAAAGGATCCGGAGGCTTTGGCAAAGGAAACAGAAGAGAAAGAAAAACTGACGCTTTTTGTTCCGTTGGACTACGTGGTCGCCAGGGTATATGGCAGGGAAAAACTTCTGAAGCCCGAGAAAGAAAAGGATAAAGAAAAAGTCGAGGATGCTATCAAAAAAATGCTCGAAAAAAATCCCAACTTGGGGATTCCTTATATTGTTCTCGGTGCGATACAAAAGACATCTGTCGATTTTGAAAAAGCTGCACAGAGTATTAACATGGCTCTTGCTACAGGTTATGATCCTGTGTGCTGTTATAGTCAGCTCATAGACATTGAATTCCAAAAGTCGGACTGGTTGGTGGGCTTTATGACGGCGCGAAGAGTTTTGCAAGACGTCGGATCCCGCGCCGAATTTTATATGTTAAAAGGCTATGCCCACAATCAGCTCGCAGAGACTGAGGATGCGATCAATAGTTATATAGATGCCCTCAGGCGAAAACCCTACATCGTTGAAACACGAAAAAACTTAGCCCGGATCTACCTCAGTAAAAACCAATTCGATGAAGCCACTGCACTTCTTCAGGAGGCGGTCCGGATGGATCCCATCGATTTTGATGCCAAGTACCTGCTCGAACAAGCATTGAAGAAGAGACATTGGACAAGGATTGGCACTCCACCGGAGCTCTCGAAACAGTTTGTGGATGAGATCGAAGTCAAATACGTTCATGTCTTCCACACAAAGCCCGATTCGTGTGCTGAGATCGTCAATGATTATTCTATTCAGCTCCTGAAGAATGGCCAATTGGCGCACGCGTCCAGTTGGTTGGATAATTTTCTCGAGATCTATGACGGATCGGCCAGCCTGAACTACAACCTCGCCCAACTCTACAATACCCAGGAGGTTCTGGGGAAAGCCCTCAAGCATGCTTGGAAAGCCGCTGAGATCGAGACCAAATATCGAGATGCCTACGACTTGATCGGCAACATATTTTTTAAACTTCAAGACTTTGAGAGCTCTCTTCAGGCCTATCAGCAAGTCATCACGATCGATTCCAAAGATGCGCTTGCCTATTACAATATCGGATTGGTCTATCATGCTATGAAAAATGTGGATAGTGCTGAACAGCACTTCAAAGAGGCGATCGAGAGAGACAAAGGGGCAAAAAAACCCGAAGTGAGAAAGGACTCTTCTTCGGAAGATCTTACCTATTCGCTGACGGTAAGGGCCACTCCTGTGACCTTCGATTCGCACAGGTCTTTGGGCGAGATCTATTTTGGGAAGAAAATGCTGGATGAGGCACTGGAAGAATACAAGCAGGCAGTCGAGTGGGTTCCCAATGACCCGGAATCCTATTACTGGATAGGAAAACTTTCTTATGATCTGGGATATCAGCGCGAAGCCATCACCAATCTGGAAAGATGTGTATATCTGGGAGGATATAAAGAGAAAGAAGCAAAAGCGTTGCTGGCAGAGCTCAAAAGCCCGGATTGATCACAATTTTTCCTTTCTTGTAACCAAAAGGACATTTTTTACGTAGTAGTCTATATAAAATGTGTATTGTTCTATATAGGAATCTATGTATAAATCCAAAAACAAAGAGTAGAAAAGGAGGAATTTATGCAAAAAATCTCTAGACGCACGTTTCTGAAAACCACAACACAAGCGTCTGTAGCGGCTGCCGTTATGACTGCTGTGCCGTGGAGCTGCTCTAAGATTGCGCAATCGGAACCAGGATATTTTCAATCCGAATTCGGGATTTCAGACAGTCTGTGCCAGAGAGTCCTTGCAGAGGCCTTGTCAAAGGGAGGCGATTTTGCCGATCTTTTCTTCGAGCACACCATCAGCAATTGGCTTTTGCTCGAAGATGGCAAAGTCAACAGGGCTTATGGCGATGTGGCCCTCGGCGTGGGTATCCGCAACGTTAAAGGTGATCAGGTCGGATATGGATTTACACAAGACCTGACAGAAAAATCCATGCTGGCAGCGGCTTCAACGGCTGCTACGATCGCAAATGCAAGCCCAACGATGCCATCGGGCAAATTTGTGACACCGCAGATGGGCAACTACTATCCGTTGAAAACCCTGCTGACGTCGATCCCTCTGGAGACCAAACTTCCGCTTGTCCAAACTGTGAACGACAAGTGTTTTGCTCTGTCGCCTCTGGTTGTTAAAGTCAATGCACAATTCCATGACC
>JBATYS010000598.1:0-1891 GCA_049674205.1 Candidatus Aminicenantaceae bacterium | reverse complement strand
GCCATATTTTGAGAAAAATGCCGAAACAATACCGTCTAAATGTAATAAATACGTTTATAATATGTTTAAAATGCAGCAATACCTTATCAATACCCTTGTTATATAGCAAACCGTATATATGACAATTTAGATATCCTGATTAAAATTAACTGTGCCCAAACTGTGCCCAAAATTTGTCAGGAATATCTAAAAATATGCAACTATATCGAAAAATATCCAAAACCTATTAGACTGAAAAATCAGCTCTCAATAGAGGTTACCCCATATGTTTATCGCTTTCCCTTCTTCCTGTGCCTTTTACACACGGTAGAAGTCACAGGTTCAAATCCTGTATCGCCCACCATTCTCATTTCAATAACTTGCGGGATATTTTTACAGAAATTTTATATAATTTATAGGTTCATTAAATTTCTAGCAATGGAATGGATCAGTTATGAAGATAAGCTATCTTGATGGACCCAGGCTTTATTATGCATTCATGGTGGGGGGGAATGAAGTCATAAAAGATCAAAAATATTTAAACAAGATAAATGTTTTTCCTGTTCCCGATTCTGACACAGGAACTAATCTAGCTTCAACAATGCGGTCGATTGCTGAAGGAGCAGTTCCCAACCCCTCTTTTTATAAAACAGTACATTCCATTGCTGACATGGCTCTTTCCGGTGCTCGAGGAAATTCAGGCATAATTTTCGCTCAATTCCTCTACGGGATAAGTGAAGAAATCAAAAATGTTAATAGAATATCAACAAGCTCTTTCGGCGAAATAGTCAAAAAAGCAGTTCAGTATGCTTATAGATCGGTTGTTTCTCCTGTTGAGGGAACGATGCTTACCGTAATGAAAGACTGGGCGGAAGCGGTCTATCAGCAGAGAACAAAAAAGCGGGATTTTGTCGAGCTCCTTTCTTATTCACTTCAAGTCGCCAAAAAGTCGTTGATTGAAACCCGGTATAAGCTTCCCGTTCTGACAAAAGCCGGAGTCGTTGACGCCGGGGCAAAAGGGTTTGTCGATTTTCTCGAAGGGATTACAAATTTTATTAAAAAGGGAAAGCTGAAAAAAACCCCGAAGCCCATCGCTTTATGGGAAGATACAGGATTTCATGTTCATAAAAAAAAAGAAGCAATTGAACAACGATACTGTACCGAGGCGCTGTTTCTCGGCAAGGGCATGGATTTAAACAAATTTAGAGAGGAAATTATCCCATTCGGCAGTTCAGCCATTGTAGCAGGATCAGGGGAAAAAGTCCGCATCCATGTTCACACAAATCATCCCGCTGATTTGTTTTTCAGGCTGAAAGATTTTGGCACCATTACACAGCTAAAAGCCGATGATATGCAAAAACAGTATGAAGCGAGCTACGAGAAAAAATCGAAAATCTCACTGGTAACAGATTCTGCATGCGATCTTCCCCAGGAAATAATAGATAAATACCAAATTCATGTCATTCCTTTCAATCTGTCATTCGGGGATAGTCTATTCCTGGATAAGGTCACCATCACGCCTGAGCAGTTTTACACACTACTGAAAACTCACAGAGAGCACCCCAAAAGCTCACAGCCATCACTCAAGACCGTCCAGAATTTATTTTCTTTTCTCGCAAGTCATTACGAATCGATCATTGTAGTGAACATTTCAGATAAATTAAGCGGAGCCTTCAAGTTTAGTCAGGAGGCTTCTTCTATAGTCCAAAATAAAAAAATTAGCGTTATCGATTCCAAACATCTTTCTGTATCTTTAGGCCTCATAGTCTTACGAGCAGCAGAAGGGATTTTCAAAGGAAAATCACATGAGGAAATCGTAAAACTAGCCCAAGAATGGATTTCGAAGACGATGATTCTTGTGGACATCCAAACACTCAAATACATGGTTCGCGGCGGAAGAGTCAGTCCGATG
>JBATYS010000597.1:0-4481 GCA_049674205.1 Candidatus Aminicenantaceae bacterium | reverse complement strand
CAGCCGAATATGATTACATTCCCCCAATGAAGATCGATGTGTCCAAGAAAACACACGAAATAATCGCAAAAAAGGGTGATGTTTACGTGTCCTGCGCTCAACCGGGAGCTAACCTGATCCCCTGTTTACTCGAACCCCAGTCTCAGTACGGATTCATCCGCTACTGGAAATTCAATCTGGTTCTTGAAGAAGGGAACATCTATCCTTTCTACAGAGTGACAACAAAACAGGAAATGCCGCTCATCCCGTATAAGAATTGGAACCGCTGAGAGCCTAACAGGATAAAGCTTCCTTGATCTTGGTTCCCATGTCTGCAGGGCTCTTAGCTACGTAGACTCCCGCTGCCTCAAGAGCTTCCATCTTCTCCTTGGCAGTCCCTTTGCCTCCTGCAATGATCGCTCCGGCATGTCCCATGCGTCTGCCTGGAGGTGCGGTCTGGCCTGCGATAAAGCTCACGACAGGTTTAGGGAATTCTTGCTTGATGTATTCTGCAGCTTCTTCTTCGGCAGTACCACCGATCTCACCGATGAGTACCACAGCTTCCGTGTCTTTGTCCTCTTTGAACATCTGCAGCAGCTCGATAAATTTTAATCCCACGATCGGATCACCACCGATCCCGATGGCTGTGGACTGACCATACCCTTGAAGGGATACCTGCTGGACAGCCTCATAGGTGAGAGTTCCGGATCGAGAGATAATTCCTATGGAACCAGGTGTGTGGATATGCCCCGGCATGATGCCGATCTTGCATTTTCCCGGGGAAATAATTCCCGGTGTGTTCGGACCGATCATATGGCAGTCTTTCTCTTTGAGGAATCGTTTGACCTTGATCATGTCAAAGGTGGGGATCCCTTCGGTGATACACACGACGAGATCAATACCAGCTGCGGCTGCCTCCATAACAGCATCGGCTGCAAAAAGAGGTGGAACAAAGATGGCGGCTGCGTTTGCGCCTTCTTGAGCGACCGCGTCGGCAACCGTGTTGAAAACAGGGACATCAAGATGTGTCTGCCCACCTTTTCCTGGAGTCACACCAGCCACGACTTTTGTTCCGTACTCTAGCATCCTCTCCGTGTGAAAGGTTCCCTCTCCTCCTGTGATTCCCTGGACGACAACCCTTGTATTTTCATCGACTAATATGCTCATCTTCGACTCCTTTCCTATTCGCTAGCAAGTGGCACGATTTTTTCAGCTGCTTCCTTCATGCTCGAAGCCGAGAAAAAGGCAAGACCTGATTCATCCAAGATCTTTTTCCCTTGTTCCACATTTGTGCCTTCAAGGCGCACAACCATCGGTATTTTGAGTTCCAGTTCTTTTGCCGCTTTGACAATTCCATTAGCGACGAGGTCGCAGCGCACTATACCACCGAAGATGTTAATCAAGGCTGCTTTGACGTCCTTATCGGAAGTGAGGATATTGAATGCATTTTTTACGGCTTCTTCTGAGACACCGCCTCCAACATCGAGGAAGTTAGCGGGCATCCCACCCGAATACATGATGATGTCCATGGTGGCCATGGCTAAACCTGCGCCATTGACCATACATCCGACATTCCCGTCGAGCTTGATATAGTTCAGACCGAATTTGGATGCCTCGACTTCCAGAGGGTCTTCCTCATCGAGATCGCGCATTTCCTTGATGTTGGGGTGGCGAACCAGGGCATTGTCATCGAAGTTCATCTTAGCGTCAAGCGCCAACACATCTCCCTGTGATGTGATCAGGAGAGGATTGATCTCCGCCAGTGACGCATCCGTGGATTCAAAAGCCTTGTAGAGGGCCAAGAGAAACTTGACGGCTTGCTTGAACGTGTTTCCTTCAAGACCAAGCTGAAAGGCGAGTTTCCGCGCCTGAAAGGGCAGAAAGCCTGTCCCCGGATTGATGTATTCCTTGAAAATGAGTTCGGGCGTTTCAGCGGCGACTTTCTCGATCTCCATTCCGCCCTCTGACGAGGCCATCACCACAGGCGCTTCTTTAGCCCTGTCGATCACAATCCCGATATAGAGCTCTTTGGCGATGTCCAGGGCTTCTTCGACAAGAATTCTCTTGACGATTTTACCCTCAGGTCCGGTTTGATGAGTGACGAGGTTCATTCCGATGATCTCTTGGGCTCTTTCCTGGGCTTCTTCTGGGGTGTTTGCTAACTTGACGCCGCCGCCTTTCCCTCTGCCGCCGGCGTGGATTTGGGCTTTGACAACAACTCTGGGTCCTATTTCCTTGGCAATTTCATACGCTTTTTCCGTTGTTTCAGCCACTTCACCCCTAGGAATCCGAACACCGTACTGACTGAGGATAATTTTTGCTTGATACTCATGAATTTTCATCAACTTGGTCCTTTATATATAAAAAATTGGTAACTCAGAATCCGGAAGTCAAAGAAAGGATCCCAGGAAATTCGTACCAATAGAGTGCGAATTTCTTTTCCTTTTCGGACTTCCGAATATTCCGGTCTACTGTTTAGTGCCTATAATTCTATTTTCTGTTCTCTACGATTTGATCTGGTACTGTTCTTTTCCTTCTTGGTAGAGGTCGCCTCCGTACATGTCGTTGATCACGATACAGGGAAAATCTTTCACCTCAATCCTGCGGATAGCTTCAGGCCCGAGTTCAGGGTAGGCGATGACTTCTGCACTGACGATACTCTTGGAAATGAGAGCTCCCGCTCCTCCGACGGCTGCCAGATAGACGCCCTTGTATTTCTTCAAGGATTCTTTGACTTCTTCATTCCGTGCGCCTTTTCCGATCGGTCCCTTAAGACCTAGCCTGTGAAGGGTGGGGGCGTATGAATCCATCCGGTAGCTCGTCGTTGGCCCTGCGGATCCGATGGGATTCCCGGGTCGTGCTGGTGTCGGGCCGACGTAGTAGATAAATTGTCCTTTGACGTCAATGGGAAGCTCTTTGTCTTCATTTACTAGGTCAATCAGTTTTTTGTGCGCGGAATCCCTTCCGGTATACAGAGAACCTGTAATGTACACCCTGTCGCCTGTTCGGAGTTTCTCTATGACTTCATTAGAGACCGGTGTTGTGATTCTGTGTTCGGCCATTTTTTTATCTCTCTTTTTGGTCTAGTGTGCGCAAATATCAGGACATAAATGTGTCACACTCATCCACAGTCTTCTGGACAGCAGCCTTTGTGGTTTCGAGCCTGTCTTTTTCTTCATCCGTGAGTGCGATCTCAAAGATTTTCTCCATTCCTTTTGCTGTGATGAGACAGGGAACGCCGATGAAGAGACCGTTGATTCCATATTCGCCTTCACAGAGCGTAGCGCAGGGAAGAACTCGCTTCTTGTCCTTAAGATAGGACTCAGCGATAACGATAGCACTCCAAGCCGGGCTGAAGAAGGCCGAGCCTTTCCCAAAAAGCGTGACAATTTCCGTTCCTGCTTTCCGGGTCCTCTCGACCACTCGGTCGATGAGGTCTTGATCTGCGATCTCCATCAGAGGAACGCCGCCTATGGTGGTCAGACGCGGGAGTGGCACCATTGTGGGGCCGTGGCCGCCGAGGACTGTGCCTGCAATGTCAGTCACTGATACTCCCAGCTCCATGGAGAGAAACGCTCGATAACGTGCCGTATCCAGCGTGCCGGCCATACCGATGACTTGACTCTTGGGGAAACCGGTGATCTTGTGAAAGGTGTAGACCATGGCATCCAGAGGATTGGTGAGGACGATGCAAAAGGCATCAGGAGCATTCTCTTTGACACCATTGGCGACATCAGTGATGATCTGGATGTTCGTGCTGAGAAGATCTTCCCGGGTCATACCAGCCTGGCGGGGTTTCCCCGCAGTGATAATGACCACGTCGGAACCTTGGATATCTTTGTAGTCCGAGGTGCCAGTGATGTTTGCGTCGTAGTTGCCATGAGGAGCCATCTCCATTAAGTCCAATGCTTTTCCCTTAACAGGATTTACGTAGTCTGGAATATCCAGGACAACGATGTCTCCCATTTCTTTCTGGGCAGCGAGCATTGCTAGGATTTGGCCGATCTGGCCTCCGCCGATAAGTGCGATTTTTTTTCTCATACTAACCTCCTTTTATTATTGAATTATTATTGACCTTATCCGGATAAATTTAAAACGACAAATCCGGATATTGTAAACGCATCCAATCTTGTTTGTTATGGTCCGGTCCTTCAGCAGTGGGGATTATTCCTGCTCCTGCTCCGCGTATTCTTTCCAGCGTTCTTCCAATCTGGAGTCGATTATGGTGTCCATGAGATACTGAGCGTACTCCGCGCCTGTCGCTCCGTTATCCCGACCAGTGGTGACCATCTTCTTCTCGAAATTGCCACAAATATCGATAGCCATCTCCAGCTTTTTATTTCTATCCGAGTAGTCGAGGTGGTCGATCAGCAGTGATGCCGCTTTGATCATACTTCCGGGATCAGCATACTTGGCACGCCCCTCTTTGACCATACGGGGAGCAGACCCATGGATGGCCTCGAACATGGAATAGCGCTTGCCGATGTTGGCGCTTCCCGCTG
>JBATYS010000596.1:0-1672 GCA_049674205.1 Candidatus Aminicenantaceae bacterium | reverse complement strand
AGAGCAAATATATTTTTGGTACAAATTCTCCTGTCGGTGAATCACCATTCGTAGCTCTTATCATTCCGTTATACGCAAAAGAGAAGGAGAATGTTCACCACAGGGAAAAAATATACTATTGACTTTCCCAGCGCTGATTTCAAATCTGTGGAGTGTTAGCGCCAGTATTTATACAGTTCGAGTTCACTGGCATAGAGCCAGCACCGGATAAAGATGAGGGCAAACACGAATAGCTGCTGGATGAGGAAGACAGAAATAACACCCGCAGCTGTGCTTTGAGGGATAAAGCTTTTGAGCAGCAAGTATATTAGGGTGACGCCAAAATTAACAAGGAAGAGGAGATAGAACAGCCCGAGCGTCGACCCAAGGTGCTTGAAGATGAACCTGAAAGCGTCCCGGAAGGCAAAAAGAATGTTTTTCCTTTGCTCGACAACGATTTGGATTCGCGTGTAATCGAAGAGCATCTGCAAGAGCAACAGAAGAAAAAGGAGAATCACATTGAAAAAAAGACCTAGATAAAAGGGCGTTATCTCGGAAAATGAATGTTGCGCAACACTGTTTCGTATAGAGTCAAGTCCCAGGCAAAGAAAACCCAACGCTACAAAAAAGATGAACCACGAAAGGAGCATCACCAGAAAGAAATGAGGGAAATAAGATCCAGCGCCTCCGAAGAATTTTTTCAATGAGAATTTAGCTCCATTTGTGTTAAAAGTGGAGAGAATCCCTCCCGCCAGAAATGTCCGAAAGATGATGTAGATGAGGCCAAATATGAGGATCGCAGGAGGGAGCGAAAAAAAAGTCATCAGGATGAGACCTTCGATATTGTTGAGAATGGCTCCTTTCCCGATGATGGAAGGAGTGAAAGTTTTAGCGAGGCCCTCACTCTGGTCTCTGTACTCTTCCCACCACAGCATATCAAAGCCTTCGGCCATGCCTTCGCCCACGAGGCTGTCTCTGAATGAATCTTTGAGGGAATGATACATCGGCACGGCCAGGATCATTGCAAAAACCAAGTTAACGAAAAAGAGAAGGAGCACCATTCGTGCTGTTTTTTTAGTAGTCTTAAATCCTTTTATGAAGTTTATGAAGGATTTCATGTGTAGCCTCGTGGTTTGACTATACTATTAAAGAAGCCGAGTATACGCAAGCTAAAATTCATGTTTCAAAAGACTTATATTTGTGATAGAAGAAAGTGTCCGATTATTCCGAATTAAAGGAGAATGGATCATGCGTTTTGTGATAAAGAGTTTGTTCTTGTTTCTGATTTTGTGTCTTTCAGTGAGCTTGATGGCAGAGGAAAGCCCGCTCTCATCCAAAAAGCTCCAGCAGGCACTCGTGGATGAAGTTTCGGGAGAGATTGCGTTTAACTACACTGTGCTCATCTCCCATTTTGACCGGATTCAGGCTTCAGAAGGGTGGCACGACTCTGCCCTAATGATCAAAAAAGAATTGGAAAAGATAGGGTATACAGATGCCGCCATCGAAGGTTGGCCTTCGAATGGTTCGAGGTACTACTATACCTATCAAACGCCGATCGGTTGGCGTGCCAACAAGGCTGAACTCTGGATGGTTTCCCCAGAACGTGAACGATTGTGTTCCTTTGAGGAGATCCCGCTCACACTTGTCAAACACAGTAACTCTGCCGATGTGGAGGCGGAGCTCATCGATGTGG
>JBATYS010000595.1:0-3788 GCA_049674205.1 Candidatus Aminicenantaceae bacterium | reverse complement strand
AAGGACCAAGTAGAAAAAGTACTGCTGAATTGGGAAAATCTTAAGATCCTTCGGTATTGAGAGACTGCCACTCCATTCTTTTATATTTTTGTCGAAAGCGAGAAGGCGTCATTCGTTCTATTTGACTAAAGGTCTTTGTAAAATGGCTCTGGTCATAGAAACCAGCCTCAACAGCACAATCGGCCAAACTTAGATCCGTATTCAACAGGAGATATTTCCCATAATCTACTCGGAGTTTTTTTATGTATTGTGAGAGAGAAAGGCCAGTCTCCTCCTTAAAAAGATGCAAACTCCGACTTATACTCAAGTTGCCGATCTCTGCGATTTCTTCGGATGACATTTTTTTTGTAAAGTTTTGATTGATGTACTCAATCATTTTTCTGATCTTAATTTTTTTCTTTTTATCCTTTGTTGCGGATACTTTATTGATAAAATTTGTAAGGATGTCGTTCAGCTTGAATAATAACTCGTCAATATCTGTCGCTTTGTTCAACTCAGTCAGGTAGGAATAGTTCAGACCTAATAGCTCTTTAACTTCAACACCAGCTTCTATAGCTGTACGCGAAATGATGACAATCAACTCTATGATCCGCACTTTGATGATCTCAAAATTCATTCCACTGTCAAAAAATATTGATCCTAAAAACTCATTGAGGATCTCTCTAGCTCCTGCCTTATCACCGAGTTTGACTTTTTGGATGATCTCATCCTGTTTGTCCAATATCTTTCTGGAAATATCCGGTTTGTTTTTCTTCAAATGATCCAAGAAATTGGCTATCTTGTACTGCTGGATATATTTCTTTTTCCTGTCCTCAAGAAAAGGGAGATCGTTGATATGAAATTTTCTGGTTAACATCAAGAGCAGCGATACATCCTCTCTTACTTTCTTAAGCGAAAACACCTTCAATTTCATTTTTTTCAGCTTCATCTCGTCGACTAATTCAAAAGAGCTCCCAAGATTTTGTAAAATATCTTCCACAAAATCCTTTTTCATTTCCGGAAAGATTGCAAATCCACTGAGGAATCCCCCGATCAATTTTTTATCGGAAACAATAGGAACGGCAAACATGATCAAACCAAGAGGGCAATTCGTTATGTATCCCTCTCCCCAACGATATGCTTCTTCCACGGCCTTCAACATCTTAAGCTGACAGTTTTTCTCCAGAACACTGTCACCTTTTTCCAGTAACTCTTCACACAATGTGCATTTGCTCTGAGTATGGATAATTACCCCATCTGAATTAATAAGAACAAGCGGCAATCCTGTTCGTCTCATGTACTTATCCGAGATTTTATTAAATTTGACTGATGAGACAATTTTGTTAAGTTGCATTGTCCTCTCTTTTAATACTCATTATTAGCATATTTCTACAAAAAAATAAACCAACGTGCTATACTTGAAGAAAGTAATGATGGAAATCCTGAAAGACATTGCCAGAACTTTAGAAAACGGAGATTCTACAGCCGTCAAAGAGCTGCTGAGGGAAGCACTCGCCTTGGGCATTCCTCCTGAAACCATCCTGAACAATGGTTTAATTAAAGGTATGGAAGTTGTCGGCAAAAAATTCAAAGAGAATGAAATCTTCATACCAGAAGTCTTGATAGCATCGAGAGCAATGAAATCAGCCATGAACATCCTCAAACCTTTTTTAATCGATGAAGGAAGTCAATCAAAAGGGAAAATTGTACTGGGGACTGTGAAAGGAGACCTCCACGATATTGGCAAAAAGATTGTGAGTATCGTTCTTGAAAGGGAGGGATACGAAATTATCGATATCGGCATAGATGTGCCCAAAGAAAAATTCATAGATGTGCTCCACGAAGAAAATCCGGATATCCTTGGGATGTCAGCCCTTTTGACCACAACGATGTCGTACATGCGAGATGTTATCGAAGCTGTGAGAGCAGAGAGTTTCAAGAAACACATTAAAATCATCGTGGGAGGCGCTCCCATCACGCAATCCTTTGCAGATGAAATCGGGGCAGACGGTTATGCACCTGAGGCAATATCCGGGGTCGATCTAGTTACAGATATCTTTAAGACCAAAACTTCGAAGGGAAAATAAAATGAAATTAGCAATCACTGGAAAAGGGGGAACAGGGAAAACAACGGTGGCTGGAATCCTCGTGCATCTTTTTAATAAGGATGGATTCAAGGTTTTAGCTGTAGATGCAGATCCTGATGCGAACCTCGCCTCAGCCATCGGTATTCCTCCAAAGCAGGCTGCTTCAATCCTTCCTATCTCTAAACAACGTCAACTCATTACGGAAAGGACGGGTGCCAAACCGAAACAATTCGGGCAGCTTTTCAAAATCAATCCCTCAGTCAGAGATATCCCTGATAATTTCTGTATAAGCTACCGCAACATAAAACTTTTGGTGATGGGTGCTGTCCAGAAAGGCGGTTCAGGCTGCGCTTGCCCTGAAAACGTCCTTCTCAGGAGTCTTTTATCAGAAATAATCCTCAACCGAGATGAAGTGGTTATCGTCGACATGGAAGCTGGGATTGAACATTTAGGGAGGTCCACTTCACAGGCGATTGAAAAAATGTTGATCGTTGTAGAACCCGGATCTCGAAGTGTTTTCACGGCAAAGTCCATCATGCGATTGGCGAGAGACATTGGTGTCGAGACCTTTGGCATCATCGCAAATAAAATTCAAGATGAAGATCAGAAAAATTGGATTCACGACCAATTTCCCGATAATCAAGTACTCGGGATGATTCCTTACAGCAAAATCGTTCTAGAGTCCGACCTCAGGCAACAGCCATTAGTAGATATTCTAGATAAAAGTCTCAAGAATGAATTCGAGAAGATTTATAGAGAGTGCAGAGGGCCCGCGATTCATTAAGTTTCAATCCACAATATTTTTATATAACACCTACTTCCAAGCATGATAAAATAGCATGATCATACAAATTTATAACAAGGATATACTAGATATATTCTCTCACATGTACTTAAATGGAAGAGTAAGAATGATGAATCTAACAATTGGAGGATAAGCATGTCATTTAATCCACAATGCCTCGCAACGGGTATTGGCAGTTTCCCCCATGATGATGTCGCCAGAGCATGTGACTTGATCATGGAGACAATCCCTGAAATACCGATTTGGCCTCAGTTGCCACACGTTGACTTCCGCGAACAGATGGAGCCTCAGTACAGCGAAGCTTTTCCAAACGTTGTTTTAGACAATATCAAAGAGAAGATGTTTATCGATACAAGCGGAGAAGCAACCACTGAACTTGAAAAATTTTACGAAAACTACATGTCCGAAAATTTTGATTACTTCAAAATATCCCCCGATTTCAGTCGCGGCATATACGCAATGGAAAAATTTCTGACCGAAAATAAGCCCTCCTCCATCCAGTTTCTAAAAAGCCAGGTGACCGGTCCTGTAACCTTCGGCTTGGCTACTATCGATGAGAATAAGCGCGCAATCTACTACAACGAGATTTATCGGGACATTGTTGTCAAGGGAATCACCATGAAAGCACGCTGGCTCTTGGACAGGTTCAAAAAACTTGGCTACTCCCAGATTTGCTTTGTTGATGAGCCTATTCTGACCGGTTTCGGTTCATCCACATATGTCAGCGTTCAGAGGTCTGATGTGGTCAACGATTTGAATGAAGTGGTGGAAGCCATCCATGCCGATGGCGGACTCGTTGGAACACACTGTTGTGGAAATACAGAATGGCCCATCATCATGGATGCTGGAGTTGATATCGTCAGCTTTGATGCATATGAATTCGGTGAAACAATCGCCTATTACGCGGAACAAACAAA
>JBATYS010000594.1:0-7458 GCA_049674205.1 Candidatus Aminicenantaceae bacterium | reverse complement strand
CGTTGAGAACTCCGTTGTATTTCCCCTCTTCAATACTGATCTTGCCATTAACAACAACGTACTCCGTTCCTGTGCTGTACTGACGTGCATCAGAGTGTGTGCCTTTGTCCCTTACAGTTTCAGGATCGAAGATAACGATGTCAGCCTTGTATCCCTTTTTTAATAATCCCCTATCCTTCATTTGAAGGAATGAGGCTGGCAGGGAGCTCATTTTCTTGATGGCATTCTCTAATGTCATCACGTTTTCTTCTCTGACATATTTACGGATTACCCTGGCTTGACTGCCAAAGGCGCGGGGATGTCCAATTCTAGGTAAATCGGTATCCTTTAGGACCGACATTGCATCTCCATCACTCGAGAACATCAACCAATCCTGTTCCATTGCGTATTTCATGTCGTCTTCTGACATAACTCCGCATGCAACATATAAATCAGGTTCATCGATGACTAATTCTGCAGCGAGATCGAATGGATCTTTATTTTGTTCTTTGGCAATGTCGGACAGGATTTTTCCTATAAGATGTGAATTTTTTTCGGCAACAGTTACCAGATAGCTATCCCAACCCGCCAATGCAACAGAACTTGGCTTATGAGGCTCCCCTTCGAGTACGGATCTTCTGATCTGTTCCCGCTTCGATTTATCCGCTAGGGCCTCTTTTAGCTCTTCTATATACTGCTCTCTCAGTTTCTTCATCTCCGTGTCTGACAGATCCCTTTCTCTCATCTTCTTTCTGAGCTCTGCAAACGGTTCCATATCCGCTGGCAGATGAAAAGGAGCCCAGCCAGCGTTTCTAACCATCGGAAGAATGCGTCCCCCCGATGCAAAGTGATAGGGATACATATCTGCAACGATGTTTGTTCCCCTGGCCCGAGCCTCATTAATCTGGTCAACAACCTCTTCCATTTTCCCCCAGTAATTTTTCCGACAAACTTTGAGGTGAGACACATTGGCCCGCAATCCGGCTTCTTCGGCGATTCGGATGGTTTCTTCGGTGGCTTCGGGGACACGATCAAACTCATTGCGCTGATGACTAGCATATACTCCTCCATACTCACCAACAACCTTTGCGACCTCTATAATCTCATCTGTAGATGCATAGCGACCTGGTATATATTCCAATCCTGTGCTCATTCCCCAGGCACCTTCATTCATCGCCTGCCGGACAATTTCTTTTATTTTTATTAATTCTTCTGGCCTCGCATCGCGAGGTTCCACACCCATGACTTCACTCCGGACTGTTCCGAATCCAACAAGATGAACAGCATTTGTTCCTATTCCTTGTTCCTCCCATTTGTCTTTGATCTCAGCAACTTTAAATGTTCCATCACCACAGTTACCGGTGACCACTGTTGTTGTCCCTTGGATGAGATAGTTCAGATTGATGTTGGAATCTATTTGACCTAGACCACTATCACAATGAGTGTGCATATCGATAAATCCGGGAGAAACCGCCAGTCCATTGGCATCGATGGTTTTAGCTGCTGATTTTCCAGAAAGATCGCCAACGTCGACTATTGTGTCTCCAACGATCCCAATGTCACCAGAAAAACTGGGATTCCCGGACCCATCGACGATCTGACCGCTGGTGATGAGAAGGTCATAACTATCAATTTTACGCTTACAACTTGTGGTCCAACAGAGTGCTGCGATTATAATCCCAAAAAAGATTATGCTTATGTTATTTTTCATCGCCTAATTCCTCTCTTTTTCAATAATATGTCTTGTTTTAAAATCCTGCCGTCTTCATTTATCTGGAGTTTTCGCTCTTCAAACGTTGTTTCCAGTAATAAAAAGCCGGTATTCCGAGGGCGGTCAACAAAAGCCCGGCCAGGGCTTCTACTGGTTTTTCTATCAGCGTGTTCAGGAGGATTCCAGTCGAAGCGATGATGAAAAGGGCAGGCACAACGGGATAACCCCAGGTTTTGTAGGGACGTGGAAGGTCAGGGCGTTTTTTCCTGAGTGTGAACACTGATGCAGTTGCCGCAATCCAGAAAACTATAGCAATAAACATGGCAAAAGTGAAGATCTGTTCAAAGGTTCCAAGAAGCGTAAGCAGGGAGGCCCAAATTGCTTGGATCAAGATGGAAAATCCCGGAGTCCGGAAGCGAGGATGGACATGGGCGACCTTCCGGAAGAAAAGACCGTCCTTGGCCATTGCATAGTAAACACGCGGGCCAACCAAAATTGTTCCGTTAAGAGAACCAAATACAGAAACAATGACCAGCGCGGAAATGAGGGCTCCTGTGGAAGAACCAAAAAGAGCCCCTGTCGCCTTCTCCGCTATTCGAACGACTCCGATTATTTCTTGTACTGGGAGAGCATAAAGGTATATATAATTGACCAGAACATAAAGACAAGTAATTCCCAAGGTTCCTAGGATTAGAGCAATTGGAAGGTTACGCCTGGGATTTTTGATCTCGCCGGCTACGAAATTGACGTTGTTCCAGCCGTCAAACGCCCAGGCAACAGCCACCAGAGAAACACCTATGCCTATTATGATACTTCCAAAGCTCATACCAGAGGGATTCATCGAAAGCCCGGGTGGCGTTCCCTTCCCAATAGCGAAACCCAGGATGATTATGGCAGCGATGGTTCCGATTTTTATGACGGTGAACAGATTCTGGATGAGCTTTCCGAGTCCAACGCCGATAAAGTTAACGATAGACAACAGGATAATGACGGCAACTCCGATCATCTGGCCCGCTGAAAGGGAGTAGTGAAGAGTGTCTTTTAAGAGCGGAATGTCGAGTGTTAGGATGAGGTTGTCTGTCCCTAGGGAAGGGAAAAAGTACCCTGTGTACTCAGCAAATGCTAAAGCAAGGGCAGCGATGCCACCGGTTGTATAGACAAGGAACAAAATCCATCCGAACAGGAATCCGGACATAGGTCCATAGGCTTCTCTAAGATAGACATATTGTCCTCCTGCCTCGGGCATAGCCGCGCCGAGTTCGGCATAGGTCAACGCCCCCGCCAAGGTCAGAAGCCCTCCGATAAACCAGGCGAGTAGGATGAGACCGGCAGAAGGGATGCTTTTGGCCATGATTCCGGTTGTAAGAAATATGCCTGATCCAATGACAATCCCGACCATAACCATCGTCGAGTCGAAAAGCCCGAGTTGCCGGACAAGGCCAATCTGAGATTTTTTATTTTTGTTGTTTTTCATATCCATGTTAGACATCAAAGGACTTATCCTTTATATTTCTCCAGCAGTCCTGTCTTTGCGTTAAATTCCCGGATAAGAACGTCCCATTCTTTGTGAGACTGATATTTTTCGTACCAATAATTTTCGTCATACCACTGTCTGTCGAGTTCTTCGACATCCTTCCCCAATTGTTCAACCCAAGTGAAGTATTTGAGGTTGTGAATTCTCTTCTTATCCCAATAGCTCAGCTCCAGCAAGTGGTCTGTGGAAATGCCCATCATACAGCTATCCAAATCAACAGCAGCCTGATAATCTGAATACACACCTCGTTCACTCCTCAGTTCTTCGATTCTGCTCTGGTAGAGCTCCATGGAGTCCGTCGCTACAGTAAAGATCAGATCATCTCCGTTCATTTCATAATATTTTGCCATCTTGATCGCACCGACTAAGTTTGCTATAGATGAGATGCCCATAAGTTCAAGCTTATCCACCGTTTCCGGAGATATCCCTTTGGATTTGAGGTATTCTTTTCCTTTGACCTCGTTAAAAAGTCGAACAAGCCTCATGCAAGCTTCATCATCGATTCCTGCAACCATATCCATGTTCCGTATGTTGTGTATCCAGGGCACATGTTTGTCCCCGATCCCTTCGATCCTGTGAGATCCATATCCGTTGTAAAGGAGTGTTGGACACTGCAGGGCTTCTCCCGCACATACTTTAATTTGAGGAAATTTCTCTCTCAGATAATCAGCCGAACCCAACGTACCTGCTGAGCCCTGTGTCAGAAAGAGCGCTCTCAGCCTCTGATTTTCTTCCTTTTCACTCTCATAGACTTCTTCTATCGCTTGACCTGTACAAACGTAATGCCAGATGGCATTTCCAATCTCATCAAACTGGTTTAAAACGACAATCTCATCCGGCCGTTCTCTTTTAAGCTCGAAGGTCTTGTCATAGACCTCTTTCACATTACTTTCAGAACCAGGAGTTGCATGGATCTCAGCGCCGATCTTTTCCAGCCATTCAAATCTTTCCTTTGACATCCCTTCTGGCAGAACAGCGATGCTCGGACAGGCGAGTAAGTAGGAGTCGTATGCTCCCCCACGACAGTAATTCCCGGTTGAAGGCCATAGTGCCTTATGTTGTGTGGGATCGAAAGCTCCCCTCACCAGTTTTTCAACCAAAGGACCGAATGTAGCGCCAACTTTGTGAGCTCCAGTCGGAAAATATTTGCCGATAAGTATAATTATACGGGCTTTTACCCCGGACAATTCCGGAGGAATTTCCAAACGATTCACCTCACCAAAACCACCACCGGATTCAACTGGTTCATTCTTCCACGTGATCCTGAAGAGGTTCCTTGAATGGAGATCCCAAAGGCCGATCTGCTTAAGTTCATCCTTGATTCTCTCTGGGATCTTCTCAGGATAAGACATTTCCTCATATGTCGGAATGATAACGTCTCGTTCCCTACATCGATTGATTGTGTTTTCCAAAACTATTTTTGTATCTTTCATCCTAGAATTCCTATTCTTTTTACCTGTATATATATCAATTTGATATTTAATTGCCGCAAGAAAAAATGAGAGGCCTCAAATTTTAAAATCCCTCAATTTGATTCGGGAAATAATCTTCACAGCTTCCTTCTCGGTAAACATCTGCTGTACAACAGTGAAGTCCGCCCCCAAATGGTGAGACCTTATAGAATGGGACGGGAACGACTTCAAAGCCATATTTATCAAACATCTCCATAGTAGGATACTCACTGGCTTCAACGCAGATGGTCTTCGGATCGAGGACAAGAGTATTCATGCTTAACCACCAACTGCAGAAATCATAGGGTGCTTTCTGTTTGAGCAGTGCTTTGGGGGCTTGGACGATCTCCCAATCATTCTTTGCGAATAGCTCTAATTCTGTCTTGTCGAGAGGAATTCTCTCCGGATTCATAACTGCCAATCCTGGACGAACCGGAACAAGTGTTGTGTCCATGTGCCATGGAAGTAATTCTCTGCGTCCCACTTTATGGATACGATGATCAGGAAAGTGGCGCCGCAGCCAGTCAATGCCAGCGTTATTGGTAACCATTGACTTCTGGACAAAAAGGTCTCTGCCGTATCGGACAACATCGGCAGCATCAAACAGCAGTTCCTTCTCAGAGATTATCCAATCGCCCTTTTCAGCACGCTCCCACTGCTCTTCTTCGCTTAATGAGTTCCATTCACTCCACCAGTCTTTATGCTTATAAGTTTCCTCCATTAAACGAGGTTTTGGTGCTGCTTCGAAACGAAAATTTGGATCTTCTCTGAAGTACTGTTCAAACAACGGACGGTAACAAAGATACTCATACCAGCGGCTCCTGTAGGACATAGTCGCTTCCAGGATTTCATTTCCAACTGTGAGTAGCAAATCCCGACAGGGCGCACAGCCGAACATCGATCCCTGCTTCCAGTCGGGGGTTTGAACCGCCTGGCTGAAGTCGATCGGAGTGGGGCGGTCCACTCGAATACCGCGGCTCTCGAGAATCTTGGCACAATTGTCCAACTCTTCGTTGGCCATATCTATCATTTCCTGAGGGTAAGGCCCGTATTTTCCCACAGGATACCCGTCTTCTGGCCAATCACGTTGTACGGCAATCTCGGGTGCCTGAATCATACTCCCATCAGCCCGGCCGAGAATGACATGCTTTAAGGGATCCCACTCATTCCAGGATTTTACAATTGTTTTTCGTTTTTCTTCAGTCATTTATATCTCCTCAAATTAAGTATCGTTTTTTACTTCGAAGTAATCTTTAATGATGTTTTCATTTCATACAAAATCTCTTGACACGATTTTATCCAATTCAACTAAATCAGGTTTGATCTTAAAAGGATGTCCTACTGATTTCATAGCAGAATCGATGTCTTTTAGTCCATTTCCGCTGACCAACACGACTATTTTTTCATCCTCTCCGATTTTATTTTCACCGATAGCCTTTTTTAGGGCAGCGAAAGGAACCACACCCGATGGTTCTCCAAAAACACTCGTCTCTCTTGCCAATTCAGGGATAGCTCGAACGATTTGTTCATCGCTTACTGATATCCCGAAACCTCCTGATTCTTTAATCGCCTCTAGGGCTGCATCTCCATCGTGGGGAAAACTCACAGCTATACTATCTGCAATAGTTTTTCCTTTGACTGGCTGGATTATTCCATTTGATTTAAAAGCACGATTGATTGCATCCATATTTTCTGACTGGCAGGAAATGAGCTGGGGCAACCGCTTTATGAATCCAATTTCGAAGAGATCGACAAATCCCTTCCACACACCGCTGATGAGATTTCCATCCCCGACAGAAATAAATACTTTGTCGGGACATTCCCAGCTCAACTGCTCACAGATCTCATAGGCACACGTCTTTTTCCCTTCACGTGTGTATGGATTATATCCGGAACTGCGATTATACCAGCCATATTTCTCTGTAGCTTTGATGCACAGATCAAACGCGTCGTCATACGTTCCTTTTACTGCAATAACAATGGCTCCAAACACCAAGAGTTGGGCGATTTTTGCGACCGGAGATGTTTCAGGAATAAAAATGATCGTTTTTAATCCAAGCGCTGCAGTGAGACATGAGAGTGACGAAGCTGCATTTCCGGTGGAGGCACAGGTAATGACCTTTTCACTCATTTCGAGGGCTTTTACGACAGCAATGGCTCCCGGTCTATCTTTTAGAGAAGCGCTCGGATTCCTTCCTTCGTCTTTAATATAGAGATTTTTTATTCCTAATTTCTTGCCTAATTTTTCAGCTTCGTACAACGGCGTCCATCCAATCTGCACGATTGGCTTCCTCGAAAGATCTTCAACTGGAAGAAGAGCTTTGTACCGCCAAATACTGTAATCTGTATCCTCTGCTAAATCTGATTTTTTAAAATTCTCCTTAATGGACTGGTAGTCATAGGTAACTTGAAGGTAACCCTTGCAGTTAGCACAGACATACTCTATATCATCTGTTTTAAAATCAGTCCCGCACTGAATACATTTATAGCCTTTAACGTTTTTCACTTTTCAATACTCCAGTTGCCAGCAAATCTCGATCATTTCAGGGAGAGAGTCTTTAGTCGAGCACCTATCTAGAAAAGAATTCAAAATGCCTTACACTGAGACCCTCTCCCTCATAGACGTAGAGTGATCCATTTCTCACAGATTTTACTCTGCGGAGAAGATAGGTAGATTTTTGGATCTAAATCGATTAAAACTCCAGCTTTAAACCTAACTGCAGGCTTATTGGATCAGGGAGATCCGATTGTTCATTGAAAGTATCACGCCACATACTGTTTGA
>JBATYS010000593.1:0-6838 GCA_049674205.1 Candidatus Aminicenantaceae bacterium | reverse complement strand
TCTATATCATTTTGAGCTTTCTTCATAATATTCTTTGTGAATATATCTCTTCTCCCGACTTATTTGACTTATTTGTCTTTCTCTATGATATAGGTCGTAAGGGATGTCAGAGGGTGGAAATTGGATAAAAATGTGAGTAAAACACGGCAAGCACAAAAACCAAATTCTTATCTTAAGATGTTCAGAACATTCAACATGGGAATCGGTTATGTAATGGTGGTCGGCAAATCCGATGTGCAGAAGATCATCCGGAAACGGAAGCTCCTCGGTGAGGATGCCTTCGTAATAGGACAGATCGGCGCCGGCAGGGGGGGCGTTCAATACATTCAACCATGAAGATCGGCATGATGGCATCCGGGAGGGGTTCAAACTTCCAGTCAATAATTGACAACGTGGAATCAGGTTATATCAATGCGGAGATCGCCGTCCTGATCACCGACAACCCGGACGCGTACGCCCTTGAACGGGCGGCAAAGCACCGGATAGAATCCCTGGTAATCTCCCCAAAGGAGTTTCCGGACAGGAACGCGTATTACGGGAGTATCGCGGGCGAATTTGAGCGGAGAAACGTCGGGCTGGTCGTTCTGGCTGGTTTTATGAGAGTGGTCGGAAAACCCCTGATAGATATGTTCCGTAACAGGATCATAAACATCCACCCTGCCCTGCTCCCCTCGTTCCCCGGGCTTAACGGTCAGAAGCAGGCCATGGACTACGGTGTCAGGATATCCGGATGTACCGTCCACTTTGTTGACGAAGGCGTGGATACCGGTCCAGTAATAATCCAGGCGGCGGTCCCCGTGTACGCGGACGACTCAGAGGAGAGCCTGTCTGAGAGAATACTCAAACAGGAGCATACAATATTGCCCCTTGCCATCAAGCACTTTGTTGATGGAACAGTGAAAGTTGAGGGACGAAAAGTAATCGTATCCGGCAAACGGGAAGAGTCGGTACTGATAAACCCTCCCCTTTAACCCGAAAAATACATTTGAAAGTCTATTACGACTTGAAATCAGCGATGAATGTTAGCTCGGTATTTAATCTGCACAACATTTAGAAAATTACGCAGGATCTGATCTTTACAGTCACGGTAGTGTTTATGATCCGGCTTTCGGAAAAACGCACTTAATTCGTGTTTGCTAATGCGCAAACCAGCCAGGTCCATAATTTCCAATATGTCTTCGGCTTTCAGGTTTAATGCGATTCTTAACTTTCTGAAAATGATATTGTTAGTTAAACTCTGCTCTGGGTCGGGTTGCGGCCCTTCTCTTTTGCCACGTTTATCGTTAATCAAACCATTCAGGAAAATCGCCAGCTCAGTGTCGCTACATTTCTGATACGCAGGATCATCATCTTTTTTTAACCAATAGCTGATCTGCTCCCGCGTTACCTGATGATCAGCCAAACCAAATACAGCAATCATTTTCGAATCGTTAAAATCGAAGGTATAGCGGATACGGCGCAGGATATCGGTATTGGTCACACGTATGCTCCGATCTCAACTGCAGTTGTGTCGGGCCTGCATTATTCATATGCCGGCCCGATACTTTAAGTTTATTCTATGTTTGCGCCGACAACAGCTGCCATCTGCATCATGTTGATCGTCTGGCCTTCTTTCAGCTCTGTCAGGTCAGTGACCTTGCCTGATTTGCTTGTGGATTTTGTGTTTTTGAAGATCGGGAGCAGTTGAGCATCTGCCACAATAAACTTGCCTGCGTTCTCAGGCTTTCCATTTTCAGTCTTTGTCTGAAGTTTATTCGCTTTGATATAGTCCCATAGTTTTTTGGTGATCTCAGTCCTGGGAAGTTCTGTTGCTCCCAGAAACTCTGCCAGCTCATTTTTCAGCTTTACCGGTCTGCTCAATCCTTTTGCTTCTGCCATTTTCACACTCCTTTATGTTTAGATTTAAATGAAATTGTCTCCGGGGTCAGATCCTCTGCCCATTTCATTCTTCAGTTGAAAAGATCTTTTAAGACTCGTATATGGATACATTATTGCATTTTAAATTTATTTCATATCGCCTTAATAACTGACAGGTGACATATAGTATATCCGATAACTGAAATAATAACCTTAAATTCTGAAAAACCTGAAAAATGTCCCGCCTATAGCCTGTTCAAGTCCATTGCCATCATTCGCAGCGCATTCCTTGAAGCTCTATCCACACGTGTAAAAAGCCTGTCAATATCATCTTTTTGATTCGATACCTGATGTCCGCGCACTTTAACAAATTCACAGTCCAGCTGATCGGTCATCCTGTAAAATTCCTGATACAACTCATAATTTTTGAGACGCTTATTTTTCTTTGAACGATAATCATTTTGCTTAAATCGATCACGTCTCCCCTGTAAACTCATTATGTTTTGAGAATCCGTATACACAATCACCCTACCCCCTGATGCCTGAATATCGCTTAGCGCCCATAATAAAGTCTGCATTTCCAGTTTCGTTGAAGACGTATTCTTAAATGCCCTCACTTTCACGCTCGTCCTCAACAAACCCGACGAAAGTCCGCATTCAGGCACAGCCAGGTAAGCCCCATATCCAATATTTGAATGAGTATTCACACTTCCATCCGTAAATAACATCAGTTTTTCCATAATATTATTACTTTATTTCATAAAACGTTAAAATTGACAAACTCGTAATAAATCCTGAAAAGCAGTTATTTGTCATTCCCGTGAAGCTTGTCCCAGCAGGTAGTAAGCAGGGAACGGGAATCCAGTATTTTTAAGTAGTTACATGTTTCCTGGATACCAACTTTCGCGGGCAGGACGACTTTATATGAGTTTGTCAAAATTAAATTACACCAAAAATTAACGGATGGTCTCATCTGCAATATCTTTAACTCGTCCTACCTCTCCACTCGTTAATTTTACTTTTATGCCATGAGAATGTGAAGGAGTCTTTGTCAAGATATCTTTGACAACTCCTTCGGTTAATTTACCACTTTTTTGGTCTTGTTTTAATACTATCCTGACTTTAAGGCCTTGCTTTATATTTAATCTTTTTTTTCCATCCATAATTATTATATTCCCGGTAGTGTCGCCCGACTTCTCCATTCACTTAATCGCTTTAGTTGCTCTTCTTAGTTCCTGCACCATGTCGTGAATTGAATCCACTCTGATCCTTTTTGTGAACCGGATTTTATCAATGAATGCCGGATCTTCTACCATATTTATTAAATTAGCCTTTTGAATAACATTATGAGGCGACATGTTATATAACTTTGCATACTTTTCTCTGATATCAAAAACCTTCCGGAAAACGGTCTTTTTGCCATTTCGAAGTCTGCTGTATCCGCTAATCTTTCTGTATTTGTCTTCCGGGTCCCGGGTGTAATCCTTGTTCTGGATTTGTAAATTCTTCAATAGAAAAGGCTCTACTAATTTCTTTGCATACAGCTTTGCTAAAATAATATCTTTCAATGCAAGCAGATGTATGACATCATTGAGAGCATAATCAATAGCCTGTTCAGATAAAGGTCTGTTTGTCCAGTTATGTTTCTGATATTTCCTTTTCTTTTCCAGAAATATTCCGAGTTCAAATGCAATTACCGAATGAAGGTCTTTCTTTTCATAATTAAGGAGCTCCGTAGCCGGTCTTAAATCCAGTATTGATTTTATTTCTATACCAGCAGCGTTTTTAAGTAAAAATAAGTCGCTCCCCGCATCATACATCACTTTCAGGATGTTCGTATTTTCAAAGAGAAGTTTAAGGGTATCGTTATCTATCCTGAATGGATCAACGATGATAGTGTTCACTCCATCGAAGATTTGCGTCAGGCATAATTTTTCTCCGTAAGAGTGCAAGTTAGACTCCGCCTCTATATCCAGAGCGATAATATGAAGCTCTTTATCCTTGAACTTCTTCAGGTACAATCGAAGTTCGGCCCTGTTTTCTATCTTGATGTAATTCATAAATATCTCTTTTCCGGTAATAGTTCATTAATATAATAGCAGGCTTTGGCAAAAGTAGTCTGGTATTTGTTTCTTTATCTTTATGTCCAGGGATGATTATAATTCTTTCTCTGCGTGACCTGCCCCCCAAATATCGGTCCAGGTCTTATGTTAGAATAAGGCTTAGACAAAAGGAGAAAGAATGGGCAGGAAACGCTACACAGCTGAACAGATCATCGGCATGCTTAGGGAGGCTGAAGTCCTTCAGAGCCAGGGTATGACAATTGGGGAAATAAGTCGCAAACTGGGCATTACAGAGCAGACTTATTACCGTTGGCGCAAAGAATACGGAGGCATGCGGATTGACCAGGCCAAAAGGTTCAAAGAACTCGAGAAAGAGAATGTACGCCTAAAGAAGATTGTGGCTGATTTGTCTCTGGACAACGACATTCTCAAAGAGACGGTCCGGGGAAATTTCTGAGCCCGGCCAAACTGAGTCGGGCGATCAAACATGTATGTGAGAAGCTTAGAGTGTCCCAGCGTCGAGCGTGTAGAGTTTTGGGACAGCCGCGTTCCACCCAAAGGCACATGCGGCAGATACCTGATGATGAAGAGAAACTCGTGATTTGTATAGTGTCTCTTGCCCAACTGTATGGGCGATACGGCTATCGCCGGATCATAGCCATGCTGCAAAACGAAGGTTGGGAGGTTAATCATAAGCGGGTGGAGAGGATCTGGAGGCAGGAGGGATTGAAAGTGCCTCAGAAACAGCCCAAGCGTAAGAGGTTGTGGTTGACAGACGGCTCGTGTATCCGGCTTCGTCCTGAGAGGCGGAATCATGTCTGGAGCTATGATATAGTCATGATCAGAACCACGGATGGCCGGGCAGTCCGAATCCTGGTTATTATTGATGAATACACTCGGGAATGTTTATCTCTCACTGCAGCTAGGAGTATCCGATCACAAGATGTTGTTGATCAACTCTATAATCTGTTCATCAGTTGTGATACACCGGATCATATACGTTCGGACAATGGCCCGGAATTTACAGCCAAAACTGTGAGAAAATGGCTGAGTAATCTCGGGATAGCAACCCTGTTCATTGAACCGGGGAGTCCCTGGGAAAATGGATATGTTGAATCCTTCAACGGCAAGCTCAGAGATGAGTTGCTGAATCGTGAAATTTTTGATACCTTATTGGAAGTCAGGGTTCTCCTGGAGAGTTGGCGATGGGAATATAATTGCTATCGGCCACACAGTTCTCTGGGCTACAGACCACCGGCTCCGGAGGCTTTTAAACCTAGGATTCTAACTCTGGGGGTGGTACAATGACTGGGGGCAGGTCAACTTCAAGATTGATTTTTTAGCCCTCCTGGCCATTATTCTGATGTCTCTGCTCAGCCTTTTTTTAATGAAGCCCTTCAGTTGGAAATTAGAATTACTTTTTTTAGCAGGAAACTTCCTTGGTTTAGTGTTTATCATTGTGTCAATGAATAGTTTTCAACGCAACCCATGCGAGATGCAATTGGAAAAATTGTTAAGTGAGAATCGGAATAATAAAGGGAATTCTCAAGAAACTAAAACCTAACCCAGCTAATGCAGGCGATTGCTACCGCAACGCCTGATCAGCACGTTATCCGCCCTAACCGATGAGCATGAAGCCGAACTTGCAGTATTGTGCGCAGCATTACCTACGTCAATGGATGACGGAAGAGAGGCCTCTTCACGAGGCCCTCAACAGCGAGGACCGCGAAACAATCCTTCAGGGCTTGTCTGATGCGGTTAGGTTCTTTAAGGTTGCTCGTAATCTGCCAAAGAAATATGATGTCGGCAGAGGATTGAGGCGTTATGAGCCACTCCTCAACATCTTCCAGACATTCACCACAGGTCGCTCTCCCTCCAGTGCTGATTTCGCAGATCATGTAGATCAATTCCAAAGGAAGCTCTCTTCGCTGTATGGCCGGAGAGATTTGATCTCAATTGCCAGCAAACTTCTCTGGCTACGCTACCGAGATCCATTTATCATCTATGACAGCAGGGTTCGCAGCGCAATTGGCGTTAGTCCTGGCGACTATCCCGAATTCGTTATGGCCTGGTTGAGCCACTTCCAGCATCTTGAATCTGAGATTGCAGTGGTTAGAAGGAGTCTTCCAAACCTTCTCCCTTACTTCCTTGCGGATACTGCGGATACAGAGCAGGTGGTGCACGCGGCCTGCTCAGAATCTTGGTTCCATCAAAGGGTGTTTGACATATATCTCTGGCACATTGGTGGAGGGGCGGATAACAACTCGCTGGAGGCGACCGGGGATGCTGCGCGATTTGCTTACAAGGTTGTATGATTGGGTTGCTGGGATTGCTGGTGATGGAGTGAACCCAGGCTCCCCGATTAACGAAATGACGGCTGAGCCGGAAGAACGCCTCATTGAGATAGACGCGTTTAATGATATAATTTTCTCATAATGGCAAGAATAAAATATAAAAAAGCCGCTGGTCTTACGGTAAAAAGAGGGAAGCCTCCGATAGGGAAGAAACCCAGTAAAATAGAACTCAAAAAGTTGTATATCAAAGAATCTAGGTCAATCCGTGAGGTAGCAGAAATCCTGGGGTGTACAAAGGACATGGTATACCGAGCTCTCAAGGAATTTGGGATTCAAACACGAGAACATGTGAAAAAATCAATATTATGGGACTATAGCCTTGAATCGCTCGAAATGGGGATTAAAGAGAAAGGTCTAAGGGGATTTGCTCGTGATTTAGGGATTAATGAAAGTACCTTACGATATCATATAAAGAAAACAAGAAGTGCTGGCTAGAATGGGTGCGTGGCGTGTCGCATAATGTACATTATGTCTACTCTTATAAAATAATTGTAATCAATGGCTTACGCTTTCTTGTGTTGGAAATTTCATCCCGTTTTGGCCTAAAAAAGGGGGGGTATATCC
>JBATYS010000592.1:0-6327 GCA_049674205.1 Candidatus Aminicenantaceae bacterium | reverse complement strand
TTAACACAACCTTCCCGCAAATTCAACCCATATATCAAAGGGTGAGACATAATCCATCTTCGCCGGAGATCCCCCCACCCACCACTATTCGGCTCAGATGGACCATGTTCACCCTAATTAAGCCCATCCCTCATTACACACCAGTGATGGATAGCTCGAGTGTTCCAATTGGTGATTGCGATAACAAACAATGGGATAGCAATACGGCTTTATTCCAATGTAGGGACCGTTTCCCAAACGGTCCGTTCGGGGAACGGACCCTACATAAGAAAAATCATGCCCATCCAGCCCTTCTCACGGTTTTCTCCACCACTCAATTGGAACACTCAATAACACAATGTGATTCCTGCAATCAAGGTTTTCGTGATGTTTGTGATTAAAGATATTTTTTTGAAACGATATTCAGTAATATACTTATAGTGGAAAAATTAAGGGTACGTTTTCTGGCGGGGATCTTCGTTGTATCTGCAGCAACCCTCTGTTTGGAGATCACTCTCACCAGGTATTTCAGCATTTCCCAGCAGTACCACTTTGCATTTCTAGTAGTCAGCATCACGTTCTTGGGATATGGGGCAAGTGGCTCTGCAATGGCTGTTTCTAAGCGTATTTTTGCTCACGATAGAGACAGGGTTTTATCCTATACGTCTCTGGCTTTTGCTTGTTCTGTGGTTTTTTGCTTTCTCCTGTGTAACAGGATCCCCTTTGATTTCATTCAACTTGCATGGGATGCCCATCATGTGGTTTTGATCCTTCTGTATTACGTCCTTCTCAGTGTGCCTTTTTTTTTCGCTGGGCTGACGATCGCTTTGGCCATCGCCCACACTCCTGCACAAGTGAACAAGATCTACTTTTGCGACCTTATCGGTGCTGGTTGCGGCATCATTATTGCTGTATTGATCTTTCTCCCGAAAGGAGATCGTGGCGTCATCCTGATCATTTCTCTCCTTGCACTTATTGCTGCAGCACTCTTCAGTCAGAGACAAACCCTTCTCTATAAAATCTTTCTTGGTTTCCTTATCACTGTGGGGATTGGTCTCTTCCTCTCATCACCAGCCTGGTTGAGTTTCAGGATATCCCCATTCAAAGCGCTTCCTCTCGCAAATCAATACGCTGAGGCAAAAACACTTCTCACCAAGTGGAACGGTATTTCACGCATCGACATCATCGAATCTCCAGCTGTGCGTTTTGCTCCCGGACTCAGCCTTCTATACACAGATGTGCTCCCTACCCAAATGGGCCTATCTGTCGATGGAGGAGACCTCACGGCTGTGACAAGTTTTAAAGATCGGGACGTACTAAAGCTTGAATTCCTGTCTTATCTGCCATCATTTTTTCCCTATTTAATCGCAAAAAATCCCAAGGTTCTCATTTTAGAGCCCAAAGGAGGATTGGACGTTTTGACTGCACTCCAGAATGAGGCTGCAGACATAACTGTGATCGAAAACAATCCACTCATCGTGAGCATACTGCGTAATGAACTCGCTGCATTTTCAGGGGAAATCTACAATGGAGATCAGGTTCATATCGTCACATCAACCAGCCGAACAGCCGTAGAGAAGGACAAAGAACTCTACAATCTCATCGTTCTCTCACTGACCGATATTTTTGGGTCTACAGGAACGGGCTTGTTTGGATTCGGTGAAAACTATCTTTATACTGTCGAATCCTTCATGAGCCTTTTCAAAAGATTATCTTCAGATGGGATCATCAGCATGAGCTTTTATCTGCTGCCCCCTCCGAGACAGGAATTGCGTGTATTGGCAACGTGGATCGAGGCTCTTGCAAGAGTGGATAAAAAACCTGCCAAGCATATCATTGCCATCCGAAGCTGGGGGACGATCAGTTTCTTTGTAAAAAAGAGCCCTTTCACCGGGCCAGATATACAGAAACTGAAGGACTTTACAGACAAACTCCGATTTGACCTTGTACACTATCCTGGAATAAGAGCCAACGAGGCCAACATCTACAACATGTTTGAAGAACCTATATACTATGAATACTGTCTGGATTTACTCACTCCTGATCGGAGGGAAGAATTCACAGACAAATACCTATTCCAGATCAAACCCGTCTCGGACGAACGTCCGTTCTTTTATAACTTCTTCAAGCTTGGCAAAATCAAAGCCACATTCCGATCACTCGGCCAGAAACTTTTGCCTTTCTTCCAGGGCGAATTTCTGGTGCTCCTGATTCTTATCCAAGCTATCGTGATAGCGTTTATCCTGATTCTGCTGCCGCTCCTCACTTCCCAAAGAGAGAAGAAGGACTCAGGTCTAAAACAGGGGGTTTCTCGAAATGTATTTTTCTACTTCGGTTTGATCGGTATGGCATTCATGTTTGTGGAGATCACGCTGATCCAGAAGTTCATCCTCTACCTGGGACATCCTCTCTATTCATTCAGCGTCATCTTATTCTCACTCCTTCTCTCTTCTGGGATAGGCAGTTTGCTCTCAAAAAAAATTCTCGGTGAGAATATTATTAAGAATCTCCGATGGTGTTTCATCTTTTGCAGCGTGTCAATATTCGCGTCCTTTTTTATTTTCCCCGCTATTCATGAAAATCTCATCGGAGTCCGCCTCGGATACAGGATCTTGCTGACTTCTCTATCCATCTTCCCCGTGGGCTTTCTCATGGGATTTCCTTTTCCTTCGGGCATCCGGCTCCTTGATCAAGCCGGGAAAAGATGGATCCCGTGGGCGTGGGCCATAAATGCCTTTTCTTCCATCATCAATTCTGTTGTCGCATTGCTGATCGCGTTTATAGGAGGGTACAGTCTTGTGCTTTTTCTTGCAGGAGCCGGGTATCTTATTGCGCCCCTCTTCCTCAACTTCTCCCCAAATACCAAAATCCGCACTTGATTCAGAGGAGTTGAAGTGAGCGACATTGGAAGATTTATCGTTTTTGAGCTTCTCCGGTCATGGGGACAAAACGGACACCTAAAACATGTTTGACTTCTGGTTTTCCCTTCACTTTTGTCACTAGAGCCAAAGTCTGATAGTAAAGAGTGCTTCCCAAAGGGATGATCAGCCTCCCCCCTTCCTTCAGTTGATTCAGCAGTGGTGGAGGAATGTGATTCGCTGCACATGTCACGATAATGGCATCAAACGGAGCATGCTCCTCCCATCCAAAGTAGCCATCTCCGTGTTTGACTTGAATTGAGCTGTAATCCAAACTCATAAGTGTTGAAGAGGCTTTTTTGGCCAAGTTCTCTTTGATCTCTATGGAATAAACTTTGTCTGTGAGTTGAGCGAGAACTGCAGCCTGATAGCCAGACCCTGTGCCAATCTCCAACACCTCCTCGCCTCTTTTTAGATCGATATATTGGGTCATCAACGCGACGATGTAAGGCTGAGATATGGTCTGCCCCTCATCGATGGGGAGGGGATTGTCAGCATAGGCCTGGCGTCGGTATTGAGGATCAACAAACAGATGCCGAGGGACCGTCTTCATGGCATCCAGCACTCTTTTTTCTGTGATATCACGAGAGGCCAGCTGGTTTTGAACCATTTCGTTTCTTTTTTGTGTGTATCTGTCCTCCTCGGAATTCAACACCAAGCTTGATCCCACCACAAAAAGGGCACATAAAAAACACACCATCACTTTTTTAATCAATGCCATATCCCTCTCCCATCTGATCACCTTTCTAACCTGAACTATTCATAAAAAATGTCAAAACTTTGTTCAACAAAAGCAATATCAACAATTTACATTATTTTTCCAGTAAATCACCTTGATATTTCTGTTTTCACTGTGTTTTCTACTTTTAATCGACATTTTTTACCTTACGGGCGAGCCGATTTCACAACAAAGTCTTCGTTGTAGCCCACTTGCGGTAGTTCACTACAGCTTCGTGGGCCACTGCCTCAACCTTAATATAAGGGTGGGGCGGGTTGGCCTCGACTCGTGAATAATCCAGGCAATATATATAATAATAAAAAAGGTGTAAAACTGCCAACTTTCCTTATTTATCGTGAAAAGAAAAACGTAAAAATGTCTTTTCTCACATCTCATTTCACGCTTCACGTTATCTGTTTGCTGTTCGCGGTATACTGTTTCCCATAACCGGGTAACCCCAAAAGGTGAGAGATCCTTCTAAAAATTCACCTTTGGATTCCTCTCTACAGGTGATTGACGACTTTTAGGAGATTTGACATTATGTCGGCAAGATCGATGAAAATACAACATTTATCAGGAGAAAAAGTATTATTTTAATTTGACAAAGCCAATGTTTTTTGATAATACCATTAACAAGTCGACAAGCATTATTAGCTATGCTCTTTGTAACATGGAAAGGAAAGCCGTATATCCTGGTTCGTTTGATCCTATAACCAATGGTCATGTAGATATTATAGAGAGGGGGCTTAAGATTTTCGACCGGATCATTATCGCCGTACTGAAAAATCCCAAAAAGCAGCCTCTATTTTCGACTAAAGAAAGAGTAAGAATGATTAAGGACATTTTTTTGGAGCAGAAAAGGATCGAAGTCATAGCGTTTGATGGGCTTCTCGTGGACTTTGTGAGAGAAAACAGTGCCACGATCGTCATTAGAGGGCTTCGTGCTCTTTCTGATTTCGAGTATGAATTTCAGATGACACTCATGAACAGAAAACTGAATCCAGAGATAGAAACTCTCTTTATGATGCCCAACATCAGCTACTCTTTCCTCAGTTCGAACCTTGTAAAAGAAGTCTGCATGCTCGGCGGTAGCCTGACGGATCTGGTTCCCGCAGAGGTAGAAAATAAATTAAAGAAAAGTATTCAAAGAACCCATTTATGAAAAATTTAAAAAGAGGAAAAAAATGTTTGGATTAGGACGTGACAAAGAATTGGTTGGGGTAGACATCGGTTCCTATTCCATCAAGGCTGTTGAACTCAAAGCGAAGAAAAAAGAAGGAGAAACGCAGTACGATGTGAAAAAGATCGGGTACGAGCTCCTTCCCCATGATGCTATCGTAGAAGGAACGATCATCGATTCTGCAGCAGTCGTCGAAACCATCAAATTGGTTTTCGACGAAAACAAGATCACGAACAAAAACGTAGTCATTTCGATTTCCGGGAACTCAGTTATAATCAAGAAAATCGCACTCCCTGCCATGGAAACGGAAGAATTGGCCGAATCCATTATATGGGAAGCGAAGCATAACATCCCCTACCCCTACGAAGAAACAAATGTGGATTATGCCATCTTGAAACCCGCTCCACATGCCGAAGAGAAGAACTTGGACATCCTTCTTGTTGCAGCGAAAAAAGATAAGATCGCAAACTACAGCAACGTCATCTCTCAAGCCAGAAAAAACCTTGACGCTATCGAAGTAGATGTGTTTGCGCTGCAGAACGCCTTGGAATACAACTACCCAGAGATCATTAACCAAAAAACGGTTGCGATGATCAATCTTGGAGCCAACATCACCAATGTTATCATCATTGATAGGGGAAATCCCCAACTGTTTCGGGATCTATCAATCGGTGGATCGTTCTTCACGGAGAACCTGAGCAAAGACCTCAACATCAGTTTCGATGATGCAGAGAAGGTGCTGAAAGGCTTGCCCGTGAAGGATATTCAGCTCGAACAACTGCAGACCGTGCTGGACATGAACATGCAGAATCTTCTTGAAGAGATCGAGAAAACCTTCTCATTCTACGAAGCAGGCGAGAAAAAGGATAAAAAGATCGAGCACATTTTCCTGAGCGGGGGACTCTCCAAGCCCAAAGATCTCCCGAGTAGTTTTGAACAAAAGTTCAATATAAAAACCGAAATCTTCAATCCGTTCCGCAGAATTTCTTACGATGATAAGAAATTCGATAACATCTATTTCGAGGAAATGGCCGCTCTTTTTGGAGTCGCCACTGGCCTTGCAACAAGAAAAATGGATAGATAAGCCATGATCAGGATAAACTTACTAAAACCTGAAAGAAAAGAAATTAGAGAGACGTCTATCGGCCATACTCCTGAATTTAAGGAGAAAAGACGGCAACCATTCGCGGCCGTTATAGTGCTCCTGGCACTTGTCGCGATCGTTGGTCTTTTTTTCTATCAAAAGGACGCTCTGTCAAAAGAGAATGTTCTTTTAAGGGACGCACGGGCAGAGAAAAAGAATCTTCAAGACGTCGTCGTCAAACTCGAAGAGCTAGAAAAACAGAGGAATCTCTTTGAGCGAAAAATCAGAGTGATAACTCAGCTGCAATCTCGTCAAGAAAATGCCGTTGTTATCATGGATGAGTTCAGCAAGCACTTGCCCAATTGGCTTTGGCTGACCGAACTTTCCTTCTCTACTCAGGAAATACGAGTGAAAGGGAGAGCGGTCTCCAATAATCTCATTGCCGACT
>JBATYS010000591.1:0-2877 GCA_049674205.1 Candidatus Aminicenantaceae bacterium | reverse complement strand
TACAGGCTGAAGGCAATCTTACAGAAGCGGCCGGTGATCTGGCCAAAATTGCCATCCATTATATTGACCGTGAGGCTTCTAGATACGAAAGACTCGCGTCAATGCTGGCTGCGCACCATCCGGATCTGGTTCCCTATTGTGAACAAGCTCAGGATGCGGTCAGAAACTATGGGAAATGGCTCGAGGCAAACAAGAGCAGGATGACAGCCCCTGCCGGAATCGGGGTAGAGAACTACAACTGGTATATGAAGAATGTCCATCTCTTCCCTTACACCTGGGAGGAGTGTCAGCTCATCGTGGAGCACGAGTACAGCCGTATCATAACCTTTCTTAAATTAGAGGAACAAAGGAACCGTAAGCTTCCCCCGCTCATGGTGGCGGATACGGCAGAGGAATATTACCGCCGCTTGGATGAAGCCATGATTTATGTTGTGGAGTTCCTCCGGGACGCAGAAATTCTAACAGTCCCTGATTGGCTTGATCCCGCAGATTACAGTGATCCCAACGATACCACCAGATCGTTGCCCACAAGTCCAAGCATTGACCATAAAGCACGGGAGCGTGAGGTTCTTCCAGGCGAAACTCACGAGTTTATCGGCCACCTTTTCGATGGGCGGCGGTTAGAGCGTGATAATCGTCCGATCCGTGGGGTGCGACGCCTCTACAATATGGATTGGATCCGTTCTGAGGGATGGGCCGCTGGCCTTGAAGAGCTGATGATGCAGGCCGGTGTTCTCGACAATCGGCCGCGAAGGGGAAGGGAAATCGAATACCTAATGAACGCATCGCATATGAGTCTCTCGCTCCCTGATTTCAAAATGCACAGCAACGAAATCACCTTCGATGAGGCGAGGCGGTTGTGTGCTGAGATAATGCCGTATGGTTGGTCACATGAAGACGAACCCATGGTGTGGTACGAACAGCAATCCAACCTCCGCTTTCCAGGTTTTCATACGGGCGTGGTTATGGGCAAGGCCCATTTCATGAAGCTTTTTAGAGAGCGGGCGATGCAATTGGGTGATAAATTTGTGATTCGTGACTTTATAGACGAGTTTCTGGCAGCCGGCATGATCCCCATTTCCTTGACCCGGTGGGAAATGACCGGATATGAGGACGAGATCAAGAAGCTGTGGTAACGGCGCACGGCCAAAATCAACAACACATTTAATATTGCCGCAGGTTGAGTATAGACTCGGACTCCAACGAAAATTGGGATGTGTCCTTGGCCCATGAGAAAATCATCAGGATAATTGCGTCTATAAAGTACAAGACCACTGCACTTAAAAGAATAACAATCAGTTAAATTTGGACATTCCCTCCTATATTCTCTACTTTAGTAGAGAAAAAAATATTGACAATGGTGGGTATGATTAGGATAATTAAGATGAGGTATGAGCAAATGGCCAAAATAAACATCTCAATCTCCAGTGAAATATTGAAAAAGATCGACAAGTTGAGCAAAGAAGAAAATATGACTAGATCCGAATTATTACGAGTGGCCTTTAAAACGTATACGGAGGTTTCGGAGGAAAAAAAGAGGGATAAGAAAAAACAAAAAAGTATAGAAAAGGCCATTCAGGTCCAGGATGAAATCCGCAATAAAATTGGAGATACGGACCTCATCCAAGAGCTGAGGAAATGGAGAGACGAACGCAAATGACAATTCCAGGTAGAAGGAGATATATTACAGATGCCTCAGTGGTTTTGAAGTGGTTCTCAAACACCGGAGAAAACGACCTTGAGAAGGCATTTGAATTGAGAGAAGACTTCAGCCGTCGAAAAATAGATATATACGCTCCAGAACTTTTAATTTATGAAATTGCAAACGTCCTAAGATACAAAAAAGATTTGCATGAAAAGATCGTTCACAAAGCGATCTCCAGTATCTATGACATGGATATTTTATTGCCAGTCAACCTACGGATCATGACAACTGCTGTTGCATTAGCACGGAAATACAGCGTCACTGTTTATGATTCCACTTATCTCAGCTTCGCTCAAATTGCCGGCTGCCATCTGATCACTGCTGATAGAAAACTCTATCAGAAGTTAAAGAATCTTCCGGGAATAATCTTCATCAGTGAATACGACTTCAGTGAGTCTAACGGAAGCTCTTGATCGCTGTGTCCTCATCTTCAAAGAAATCGAACAAACGATCCATCAGTGTGACTTTAAATATTAAATGGATCCTTGGAGCAACTTTCAAAAGTTTGATCTTTCCCCCTAAATTGTTCGTGGAAACGTAGCTGCTCAGAAGATCACCGACTCCCAAACTGTCGATAAAGGTGACTTTCTCAAAATTGATTAGGATATTTCTTTTTCCTTCATAAAGCTGATCTTTAACGTGCTGGTAAAGACTGATTCCCTTGACCTCATACTGTCGGATATCCCCACCTATGTCAATAATGACAATACCGTTGAGCTCTCTAATTTTTATGTCCATTTTTTCCCCCAGAAAACTCAATTGAGGAGCGTTTGCTTGTCCTTTCTTATGTTTACCAAAAGAAAAGATAAAAGTCAATTTCCATATCCTAGCGCATTATGCAACAGTTGAGGATACGAAGAAGAGGCTGGTTAGGCTTTAATATTGAAAAATACTTTTTGACTCTTATCCCACAAATCAATATCCTATTCTCATTAATTAAAGGGGAAGAATATCTCTGTCATAAAAAACCATGGATGATTCGCAATTTAGAAAAAAAATGCGATCGATCCTTACGGCCAAACTGCCATCGATGACATCTCTAATTGAGGCCGGTCTGACTATCGGCATAACATGTATTATCTTGATATCCCTGTATGTTCGGTACGAATTTAGTTATGACCGATTCCACAAAAATGCCAAAAATATCTAAAGAGTGCTCATCGATACGCACG
>JBATYS010000590.1:0-2332 GCA_049674205.1 Candidatus Aminicenantaceae bacterium | reverse complement strand
GCCACAAACTGTCTTTCGTGTGGGTTCGGTCTCAAAACAGTTTACAGCCATGTGTATTGCTTTGCTCGCGGAGCAGGGGAAACTGTCATTAGACGATGATATCCGACAACACCTTCCCGAGATGCAGGAGTATATTCCTCCGGTGACCATCCGACATATGATCCACCACACTAGCGGGATACGTGATTATTTAGTCCTTCAGGCACTGGCAGGGAGATCCGGAGGATATTTCTACACGTCCCCGGAGGTGATCGATTTGCTTGCTCGTCAAAGAGGGCTCGATTTCAAGCCGGGAGAGAAGTATTCCTATTCGAATTCAGGTTATTTTCTCCTGGCAGAAATTGTCAAACGCGCAAGCGGTGTGACAACAAGAGAATTTGCAAAGAGATATATCTTTGATCCACTCAGAATGACAAGTACTCATTTTCACGACGATATCAATGAAATCGTGAAGAATAGGGCATCGGGATATTTACTCATAGCAGAGGGCGGCTTTAAGATTCACATGACTCAGCTCGATATGATTGGCGATGGAGGGATTTACACAACGGTCGATGATTTCTTCAAATGGGATCAGAATTTCTATACGAATAAGCTGGGGAATGGGAGCAAGGATCTGATAGATTTAGTCCTTACAACGGCTCAACTCAACGATGGCAAAGAGATTGATTACGCATTCGGCATAGTAGTGAACGAATACAGGGGCCTCAAATCGATCAGCCATGCAGGATCATTTGTAGGATATCAGGCGCACTATATCCAGTTCCCGAATCAGAAATTCTCTGTGGTGATTCTATCCAATCTTGGCTCGTTCGAACCCGATCAAATCGCAATGAAGATTGCGGATGTGTATTTGGCCGACCAGTTTACAGAGTTTACAGAGAAAGTTGAGACGGAAGAAGACCTCTCCCCACAAATAAAACCGGCATTCAAGGCTTTACCGAGAGTGGCGCTTGAAGATTTTATCGGTACCTATTATTCTGATGAGCTTGACGCTACGGCGATTCTAACAATGAAGAATGATAAATTATCTATGAAACTGGGAAGACGTGAGAGCTTTGCGGAGGCTATTTCAATCGATGGCTTTATGACGACTTATGAGAATGACGATGCTTACAGTCTGGGCACTCGCAGGATAGATTTCAAAAGAGATGAGAAAAGAAGAATTGTAGGCTTTGTGATGCAAGCCGATGAGATACGGAATTTGGACTTTAAAAAAATTCACTGAATAACCTGGACTATTCATAAAAAATGTCGATACTTTATCCAACAGAATTAATATCAAGTATTTACATTATTCTTCCAGCAAATTAACTTGACATCTCCGTTTTCATAGCCCTCATTATTAAATCGATATTTTTTACCCTACGGGCGAGATGATCTCACTACAAAGCCTTCGTTGTAGCCCACGTCAGGCGGTAGTTCACTACAGCTTCATGGGCCACTGCCTCGCCTTTGCAGCGACCTCAACTCGTGAATAGTCCAGGATAATCAGTCAAAGAAATATTTCTGTTGCGACCGAGACAGTCTCTTATTAGGCAGCTCAATATTCTTTTAAAAATCTTAGTCAGGGAGTTTTATTCGCCTTCGATTTCCAGTAAAGGAAAGCAGGAATACCGGCAATGAGTATGAGGAGACCGATGAGAGATTGAAGGGGTTGAGCCCAGATCGTATTCAAAAAAACGCCAAGGTTGATCAGGACAAAAAGGATGGGCAAGACAGGATATCCCCAAGCTTTGTACGGGCGCGGAGTCTCTGGTTGTTTGAAGCGAAGGATAATAACAGCCAAACCGGTCGCAGCCCAGAAAATGACAAGAGCGAAGACAACGTATTCGAACAGGTCTTGATAAGTGCCGGATAGACAGAGAAGGGAAGACCAGATTCCCTGCCAGACGATGGCTTTTGTCGGAACCCTGTAACGTGGATGGACATAGCGCATACTCTTGAAGAAACAGCGGTCCTGGGCCATAGCGAAGAAAACTCGCGGTCCGTACAGGATTGATGCACTCAGACACCCGAAGATCGAAATCATGATCGTGCCCGAGATAAATAAAGTCGCTGTCGGGCCAAAGAGCTGTGTGGACGCCAGCTCCCCTATGCGGGCAACTCCTTTCATGCGCTCGACAGGTAAGGCCGTCACATAGACTACGTTCACCAGAAAATAAATGAGCGTAACGCTCAGAGTCCCCAGAATCAAGCCTCGTGGTATGTTTTTTCCAGGATTTTTTATCTCTCCGGCTGCACAGTTTACGCTATACCAACCATCATAGGTCCAGAGAACAGCTATCAATGCCAACCCGAAAAGCTTGATACTGAAAGACATATCACCGGT
>JBATYS010000589.1:0-5247 GCA_049674205.1 Candidatus Aminicenantaceae bacterium | reverse complement strand
ATTGAAAACTCCACCACTGTCAAATCCTATATACAAAGTGTGTGCCTGGATTTCATCAAGCAAAATTCCATCCGCACCGGCATCGAGAGACACCTTGATCTCCGACCTTATAAATTTTTCCCAGCCCTTTTCATTGAGGTTCATATTGTAGACTGGGATTCCGTCAAAATCGTTGATAAATTTTTTCCCGTCGATATCAAGGATACAATATTTTTTGAGTTCAGGCCTACGATCTGCTAACTGCGTTTCCCCGTCAGAATACATCCTTTCGATAGCGATGTGCTGTATGTATTTTAAGCCGCGGGCATGGGTCTCCTCGATATTCTGTTTTGTGAGTTCCAGATCGGCAGCGACCCAGGGAAAGCTGCCGTAAACCACCCAATCCAAGGGGATGCCGTAGCCATCGATGATCAAAGAAAAATCCTCTTCTGCCCTTAGGGAGCCGAACATATTGATTGTGATATCATTTATGATATCTTGGGAAGAGGCAGAGTGGTTCGGCTGTGATGTTTTGAGAAAAAATGAATTCACCGACAACACACACACCAACACAAAAATAAGCAGGATTAAGTTTTTCCTCATGTTAGTTTCCTTCTTTGATCAATCTGGATTAAATATAACCTTCAGATGTAGGAGAGTCAATTTTTTCTTCTACAGAATTTTTTCAATTTTGTTTCTGTATTTGCGACTAAACTTACGGTCAGGGTGTGTTGCAGATAATGCCTATAAACCTGTCAAACAAGGAAACACGTTTCCTTAAAACCCTCATTATTCTCTCCCTTCATATTTTTGGCAGGGAAGACAATCTGCATTTCTGTGTTGTGCCCAGATGTATTAACAAGCCCACGATTTTGAAGGAGACTTGTTATGGATGAGACAAAGATATTGATCGTTGACGATGATGATGTTTTTTTAAAAATGCTCGAGAAAACTCTGATATCTTCAGGGTATTCTGTTTCGATGGCGACAAATGGTAAGGATGCGATCGATGCTGCAAAACAATGGCGCCCCCATCTCATCATCCTCGATATCATGATGCCCGAGATGGATGGAGGAGAAGCAGCTTTGGTTCTGGAAAGGGACCCCACTACCCAAAATATTCCGATTATATTTATGACCTCTCTTCTAAAGAAAGAGGATGAGAACAAATTGACCTATTCAGAAAAGAGGAGTTATATGGCAAAGCCTTACGATAAGGACAAATTGCTCGCAGAGATTGCGAAAAAATTATAAAATTGTAATTTCTTTCTAGGAAAACACCGGTTTTTTCCCATTCCCAAAACAAAGATCTTTTTAGTTTTTGGATAGAAAAACCTGCTCTCCCGGCCTCAATTTATCAAGCTCATCCATTTGACTTTCAAAAAGAAATATGGAATATGAAGACCATCCTCTTGGAGTATGATGATTTAGGATATGTTTACTTTTGGGGAGAAATTTTTTTGGATTGTGCAACGCTTTTTAAATTTTATCGTTTACCTATAAGAAAGGAGGAGTGATAATGAGAAATATCATGAGGTTGATAGGTGTTGTCGTATTTCTGTTTATTTTTACTTTGACGTTTTCCTTCAGCCAAAAGACAGAAACCATAGATGGCGTTCGTGTTGTCCACAATGGGAAGGAAGGCACGTGGGGGAAAGAGCCGAAAGTCTCTTTGGAATTCATAAAGACTATCGGTGACATCGAATCCACAGATGACAATATTCTCTTCTATATGCCTACAGCGATGGCCTTTGATGAAGGGGGGCATGTTTATGTCCTGGATTCGGGAAACCACAGGATTCAGAAATTTAATGCTGACGGGACATATGTGGCGACGATCGGGAATAAAGGGCAGGGCCCCGGCGAGTTCCAGTATCCCCAATCCATAGATGTCGATTCCAACGGGATGTTGTATGTATCCGAGTCAATGAATCGGAGGATTCAGATCCTTACTCCCGAAGGCGAGGAGCAGAAGACCATAAAAATGATCGAAAACAGCGTCGGCCTTGTCCGAACTTTTGGGTCAGAGCAGATGCTTATGGGAGGCACAGGCCTGTTCAGCGTGGGCATGGGGATGATGGATGAGGAAGAGAAAGCACTTCCCAAGTTTTTTAAAGTGCTCAACATGGAAGGAGAAGTTCAAAGGGATTTTGGCAAGCAGTATGATTTCAAAGACTTTCTGATGAACAGGATGGGAAACCAGTTCCACTTCATCCTGGATAAGAGCGATAATATTTATGTGGCCTTCGATTATCAGAACAGGATCGAGAAATATACACCCGACGGAACATTTCTCTGGGGTTCCGACCGTGAACTTAACTACAGCACAGATCCTCCAAAGGCAAAAGGAGGGATCCAACGAAGCGGTGGAAGAGTGATGATCGAGCAGCCGGACATGAATAGATGTGCCAGTGGAGTCGCTGTGGACAGCAAGGGAAGAGTTTGGGTCGTGACTTTGAGTCGGCAGATCAAAGAGGAGGAACGGGTCGAGACGAATGTTCGTGTTTCCATGAGCCAGACAGGCGGCCGGTCGATGAATATGTCCGTCGGAGGAAACACGGATATGAAAGAGACAGATATGTTCCGGCTCGAAGTGTATGATCCAGAGGGTGTGTTGCTCGGAACGATTCCAGTGAAACAATTTGTGGATGACATTTTTATCAGCGGAGATAAGATCTATCTTTTGGACAGAATGCGCGGCATGCAGTTTTTTGAATACCAGATCGTCGATAAATAAAATCCATTTCCATACGCTTGCACTCCTAATCCAATTCTGATAGAAAAGGGGACAGTCCCCTTTTTCCAGAGGTAATGCAAAAAGGGGACTGTCCCCTTTTTTTAATGTAGGGACCGTTTCTCAAACGGTACGTTCGGGGAACGGACCCAGCAAAAAAGACCGTCTCCTATTTTGTTTCAGAGGTGCAAAATGAAGTGGAATTTTGGAAAACGGGCCCTAAACGTTCTCCTTATGGGTGTTTTACTCCTTTTGTCCTGTCGTACAAAGGGATCTCGTGAAGACACTCAGACTATTCAAAACTTGAGAGCTTTTGCCAAACTTTATGGATACGTGAGATATTTTCATCCTTCAGATGAAGCCAGCCAAGTCGATTGGGAGAGGCTTGCCATCTATGGTGTGGAAAAAGTCAAGGCCGCAAAGGATTCTGAAGAGCTGAAAACAATTCTAGAACACTTGTTCTTGCCCCTTGCTCCCATGGCACGAATTTATTTGTCAGATGACAAGCGAGATGCCTCACAATCTTGGCTGCCAGAAGAGACAGATAACCTCAAGGTTGTCGCCTGGCAGCATAAGGGCCTAGGATTTGGAAGCTCCAATTCAGTCTATATGAGTATCCGTCTCAACAGGGAAAATGTCTTGTCCGGAGGAACGGGGGCTGGGATTTTGACTCAAGGGATCGAAGCAAGATCTTTTCGGGGGAAAAAAATCAAGCTAAAATCCTCTGCAAGGACTGTAGTCAAGGGAGTTGGCAATCAAGCTCAGCTCTGGATGCGTGTGGACAAAGAAGGCGGCATCATGGGTTTTTTCGACAACATGAGCGATCGACCGATCCTTTCTGAGGAATGGAAGGAATACGAGATCGAGGGCCACGTAGATGATGATGCGGTCATGGTTTTTTTTGGAGCGATCCTTGGCGGCAACGGCCAGGCATGGTTCGATGAGTTTCAGGTTTTGGTCATGGATGAGAACGGTCATTGGCAACCCGCAGAGATCAATAATCCAGGCTTCGAAGAAGGTGAAATGGATAAAAAACCCCGGTCTTGGGGAGCACAGAGTGCGGGCTACATGTATAAGGTCCAAGGCGAAAATGCACGCAGCGGAGAAAAATGCATGCTTTTGGAAAGCCAGTCAACGACCTATTCCGGAAAATTGTTCGATAAATTTCCTGATGTCGGAGAAGTCATAAACAAGGAGCTTGATGCGGGTTTATCCTGCTCTATCCCACTCGCGCTTTACAGTGAAGAAAAGAAGACATTGAGAAAAAATGAGAACTACCCTTTAGATGATCTGACATCTAAGATGGAGGCCCACGATTTTGCAATCCCGAGCGCAGACAATGTGTTTGTTCGTTTGGCGGACGTGGTCATTGCCTGGAACATCTTACAGCATTTTTATCCCTATTTTGATGTGGTCGATGTGGATTGGGATCTAGAGCTGACAAACACACTGAGAGAGGCTCTCAACAATACAAACGAAGAAGATTTCTTTTACACCCTCAGCCGTTTGGTGGCAAAGCTCCAGGATGGACATGGCAATGTCTATCATAAAGTATTCATGGAACAGGCCGGGCTTCCCCTAAAGGTTGATTGGGTGGAAGATCAAGTCGTTGTGACGGCCTCCGAAGACTCAGATCACTTCCAACGGGGGGACATTATTCTCAACATCGATGGCAAACAGGCTGAACAAACGCTGTTAGATGCGGAGAAGTTTATTTCCGGCTCTCCACAATGGAAGAGATACAAATCTTTGATCCGCTTCGGGTATGGTAAGAAGAGGACCTTGGCAAAACTTGAAGTTCTGAGAGGTACTGAAACCTTTGAGGTCGAGCTAATGCGCAGTTTTAAGAAAATGCTGGCTGAACCGACTAGGCCCAGGATCGAATCCCTGGAGAACAACATCTACTATGTCAATCTCGATCAAGCACCCTGGAATGAGATCACAGAAAAGATCAATGACCTGGCTGGTGCTCGCGGTGTTATATTCGACCTCCGGGGCTATCCCAAAGGCAATCATGAGATCATTTGCCATCTTTTGGCTGAAAAAGACACTTCCAATGCCTGGATGCAAATCCCTCAGATCATCTACCCGGACCAAGAGAACATTGTGGGGTATCAAAAAATGGGTTGGAATCTTGTGGCAAAAAAGCCACATATCACTGGAAAGGTCGCCTTCATCACGGATGGCCGGGCCATAAGCTATGCCGAGTCGTTCTTGAGTTTCATCGAACACTACAAACTCGGAGAGATCGTGGGACAGCCCACTGCTGGAACGAATGGCAACATCAATCCCTTTGTCCTTCCCGGGGACTTTCAGATCGTATGGACAGGCATGAAAGTGCTCAAACATGACGGATCGCAACACCATCTGATTGGCATTCAGCCCACAGTGCCAGCCAAACGAACGATCCGAGGCATCATTGAGGGGCGGGATGAGTTTTTTGAAAAAGCCTTAGAGATCATTCGCTGAAGTCCCTCTGGCGGTTCTTCTGATCTTGACAAACCCTTGACAGTATCTTGGCAACTTTTTTCTCC
>JBATYS010000588.1:0-3526 GCA_049674205.1 Candidatus Aminicenantaceae bacterium | reverse complement strand
GAACAAAGCTGAGCCCCGAATTCCAAATCGATCACGCGATGATTGTGGACGGCCTTGACAGAGAGCTCATCAAACACGAAAACCTGATTCCCTGGGAATACAATCCCATCTTTTATAATTCCATTTTTAACGACTGCGTCAGAAGCCTGCTCACAAAGGAATTTGCCTCGGCAGATGAAAGAGCCAAGAATGCGATAGAAAGACTTAAAGACCTCCCAAAGCTCATCAAGCAGGCCAAAGAGAACCTAAAAACTCCTCCCCAGCTTTATACGGAGACAGCCATCGTACAGTTCTCTGCCATTCTTGAATTCTACCAAAACGAGCTGCCCCAGTTGATCGAACAAGCACCGAGTGCCCAAAAAGCAAAACTGCAGGAAGAACTTGCGAAAGTGCTCCCAGAGCTTCAGTCCTATCAAACTTTTCTCCAATCGGAACTCCTTCCGCGGTCAACAGGAACATTCAGGCTGGCTGAAGCTCACCGAAGACTGATCCGAGGAACATTCCAGAATAGTATCCCGCTTGAAGAGCTTATCGCCCGAGCAAAAGCAGATTACAACAACCTCCGTCGTGAGATGTTTCTCGTTTGCATTCCGTTTTACAGGATCATGTACCCCAACATCAACCTCGAGCAACTCACGACTCAAAGGGGAGAGGAAGAAGTTAAAAATATCGCTATCAAAGGTGTGTTTGACAAAATAAAGGGCAATCACATCTCTAAGGATGAATTCGTCGATAAGATCAGAGCCTCTCAGGAAGAGATACGAAACTTCCTCCTTGAAAATCAGCTTCTGGACCTCCCAGAAGCAGGTTTCTCTATCGAGACCATGCCGCTCGAATCTTCTTGCAAACAATGGACCAGGATCGTTCCTCCTGGAGCCTACGAGACGTCCGAGGACTTTGTGTGTTATATTTCCCCCATTCCTGAAACTGTCGAAGAACAGGCAACGACATCTTTTCTCGAGGAATTCAACAATTTCTTCATTCCGTTTTTCACCTGCAGAAATGTCTATCCAGGCTCCTTTGTTCCCTATTACTTTACGCATAAAAATCCCTCAATAGTGAGAAAAATGTTTCCGAATATGCCACTTCTCAAAGGATGGTCTGTTTATGTTGAAGAGATGTTGCTGTATGCGGGTTACGGAAATTACGACCTCAGGCTGCGCCTCAACCAGCTGAAGAACCGCCTGAAAGCTGTTGTCGATTTCAATCTCGACTTCAACATCCACGAAGGCGGCATGACCAAAGAACAAGCGATCGCCTACATGACGCGAGGCGCATTTCTCACTGAGGCCGAAGCCGATTTGAACTGGCATAGGATCATACTGAATCCCGGGGAAGCTACCTACACATACGTTGGTTATCAAGAGTTTCTAGACCTCGAACTGGAATACAAGAAACTCAAGGGAGATGCCTACACCAAAAAAGAATTCCTCAACAAGGTCCTGAGCTATGGAGCTCTCCCCATGCGTTCGCTGAAACAGAAGCTCTCGCAATAGTTCGAATTGGATTTACTCGTTGATTCGCATGCCCACTTAAGCGGGAAGGAGTTCGATAATGACCGCCATGAGGTCATTCAGAGAGCTTTCCGGGAAGGTATTGGAGCTGTCCTCTGCCCCACGGAACTAACAGAAGAGAACGAACTCCAGATCGCTCTTGACACCATTAATGCTTACTCAAATATTATTGCTGCAGGCGGTGTTCACCCTCACAACGCCAAAGACTTCACTCCTGAGTGTCTCCAAAAAATAGAGGCGCTTGCAGAGGACAAAAAAATTCTGGCTGTTGGCGAAATCGGGGTGGATTTTCACTACAACTTCTCACTCCCCGATGTCCAGGTTGACGTTTTCCGGATGCAGCTCAACATTGCCCAGGAAATCGGTCTTCCCGTTGTCATCCACAGTCGCAATGCTAGGGACGAGGTGCTAAAAGCCGTAAAGGAGGAGGAGTTTACGCAAGGAGGCATCCTCCACTGTTTTACTGAAGATTGGGAATTCGCCAAGGAGATGATGGAATACAACTTCCTGATCTCCTTCTCGGGTATCCTCACATTCCCCAAGGCACGATCCTTGCAAGAGGTGGCTATCCAGATGCCATTAGAAAAGATCCTCATTGAAACAGATTCTCCCTATCTGGTCCCGAGTTCCTATCGTGGAAAGATCCAAAGGAATGAACCTGTTTATGTCAAAGAAACCGCACGATTTCTCGCAGAGCTCAAAAATGTATCGTTGGAAAAACTTGCAGAGAAAACAACTCACAATTTTGAATCACTCTTTCAGATTGAAATTAAAAAACCGAGATGTTAATATACTTTCCACGACATCGCCCCGATAACGGTTAAAGGTCGCTGAAAATGAGAGATGCAAAAACATTCATAAATTCTCAATTGGAACAGAATGTCTCTCTCGTGGATCTGTACAGAAGCATCCAACAAGATCTTGAGAAGATGGAAGACACCCTCGAGCTTTTCACAAAATCAAAGAACCCTCTCATATCCCAGATTAGCGATTATTTGTTTAAAAAAGCCGGAAAAAGGATCCGGCCAGCTCTGTTGATGCTCTGTGCCAGACTTTTTGGTTATGAAGGGGATGAGCATATTCTCATGTCAGCGCTCGTAGAAACCATCCACACGGCCAGTCTCATCCATGATGACATCATCGATCATTCTAATGTGAGGAGAGGGCGGCCGACTGTCCATGCCACGTGGGGTTCGAACATCACTGTACTCCTCGGAGACTACCTCTACATCAAAACTCTCAACCTTGCTGTTCAGAGCAAACACAGAGAAGTCATCCAGATCCTCACCGACACGTCCGCTCAGATGATAGACGGAGAACTCTACGAATATTACGTGAGCGGAAATTTACAATTGGAGGAGACTGACTATCTCGATACCCTCGATAAAAAAACGGCTTCGCTCTTTCGGGCCTCATGCCTGATCGGGGGAATTCTCTGCGATACTTCAGAAAAAGAGCGAAATCTTTTGGCGGAATACGGAAGAAACCTCGGAATGTCCTTCCAGGTCATCGACGACCTTCTGGACTACACCGGGGATATCGAAACGCTTGGAAAACCTGTCCTCACTGATTTGGAAGAGGGACGGATCACTCTTCCACTGATCTACACCTTAAATCATGATGGCAAAGAAAATCAGAATCGGATAACTCAACTGATCAAACAAAAAGAACTTGGCAAAGAAACCAAGAGCGAAATTCTTGAGATCGTGGAGTCAAACGGAGCCCTGGATTACACTTACAGGAAAGCTGAGAGTTATGCCCTTAAATCTAAAGAGATCCTCAATCAATTCCCCCAATCCATCTATCGAGATTCACTGGATTTGGTCCCAGATTTTGTGCTCACGCGGAGCTTGTAACCCTTTGTTGTGAAATGTGAAAAGTAAAACAAATTCAATAAATTCTCCTCATTGAATATACACATGGATTATTCACGAGTTGAGGCCAACCCACCCCACCCTTACATTAAGGTTGAGGCAGTGGCCCACGAAGCTGTAGTGAACTACCGCGAGCCG
>JBATYS010000587.1:0-2718 GCA_049674205.1 Candidatus Aminicenantaceae bacterium | reverse complement strand
CCTCTCCAAAAGCTGGAAAACCTGTCCGAGGAGCTGGGGGGACCAGATATCTACATGAAACGCGATGACCTGACAGGACTGGCCTTCGGAGGGAACAAGTCGCGTAAACTTGAATTCATCATTCCCGATGTTCTGGAAAAAGGGGCAGATGTCATCATTACTTGGGCAAGTTTGCAATCGAACTGGTGTCTTCAGACTGCTGCGGCCGCCAGGATATTTGGTCTCACTCCTGTATTGGTGTTGTTCAAGACCTATGATCTCCCTGAGGAATATGATGGGAACCTGTTACTTGATTACATCCTTGAAGCCGACATTAAGATCAGAGAGGCGGTAGCGGGGAAGGTCGTCAGGCACGAGGATGTCGACGAGGTCCTGCAAGAGGTCATATTTGAAGTCAAAGAGAGGGGACACACACCCTATGTTGCTCCTATCGGAGGATCAATGGTCTCGGGCTCTATGGATAAACCTTTAGGTGCGATTAGCTATGCCTTAGCCTATGCAGAGATGTTGGAACAGGCGGAATCTATGGGTTTCCAACCGGAATATGTCGTACACGCTACAGGATCGGGAGGGACACAAGCAGGACTGGCTGTTGGGGCAAAGGCCCTCACACCCAACACCAGAATTTTAGGCATCAGTGTTTCGGAAGATAAGGAAACATTCAGCCAGGATGTCTTCACGATCGCTCAGGATACGGTAAAGGCCTTGGATGTGGACATTGTTTTGAACAAAGAAGGGGACATCCATGTTTTGGATGAGTATTTGGGAGAGGGGTATGGGATCGTCACCAAGGATGTCTCAGATGCGATCCGCCAAGTTTCTGTCAAAGAAGGGATTTTTCTAGACCCTGTGTACACAGGAAAAGCCATGATAGCTCTGTTTGATCTTGTCAAAAACGGTACCATCAAAAAAGAGGACAAAGTGGTTTTCTTCCATACTGGGGGAACGGCTGCTCTTTTTCCGAATAAGCACAAATTGATATCGTTTTTAGAATAAGGAGAGAACAATGGATAGACGACGATTTTGGAAATGGCAGATATGGCTGAGTTCATCCCCCAAATGGAGCGGGTGAATTCCAAAACGGTCCGGTTTGTGAGCGATAATTTTATCCAAGGATTTAAATTGATGAGAGTTCTTATGTATATTGCAAGATGATACGAGAGTGCAGAGACAAATGGATTTCAACATGAAATGGCCCCAGTTCAACGAAGTCATCAAGGCTAGAAGCCTGCTATCGGGCCTTTTGCCCAGAACCCCGCTCTATTCTTACCCACAGTTGAATCAACTCCTGGACGCGAAGATCTTTATCAAGCACGAGAACTATCTTCCCACCGGGGCATTCAAGGTGCGAGGTGGGATCAACCTCATTTCTCATCTGGACAGAGAAGAGAAGGAGCGCGGAGTGGTGACAGCATCCACAGGGAATCATGCCCAATCCATAGCCTATGCATCCAAACTCTTCCGAGTTCCTGTGACCATCGTGATGCCGGAAAAGTCCAATCCGGGCAAAGTCAAGGCCGTCAAAAGCCTGGGCGCGAACATCATTTTTTTTGGTGAGATATTTGATGAATCCAGAGAATACGCTGAAAAAATCGCAGGGGAAAGGGGAGCACGTTTCATTCATCCAGCGAATGAGCCGCATTTGATCGCTGGTGTGGCCACTTATGTTTTAGAGATATTTGAGGACCTGCCCGATCTCGATGTGATTTTCGTCCCTGTTGGCGGTGGGAGTGGGGCTTCCGGCTGTTGCATAGTAAAGGAGGCGGTGAATCCAAAAGTCGAAATTATCGCTGTCCAAGCTGAAAAGGCACCTGCAGCCTGCCTATCCTGGAAAACAGGGAAGATCGTCAAGGATAAGATGGATACAGCGGCCGAAGGATTAGCGACTCAGACCGGCTATGAATTGACGCAAGAGATCCTGAGAAAGCATCTGGCAGATTTTATTCTAGTTTCCGAAGACGAGATGGTTCAGGCCATTCTCCTGATCTTGGAACACGTCAGGAACATGGCGGAAGATGCCGGGGCAGCACCACTCGCTGCAGCTTTAAAGATAAAGGACCGGCTCCAAGGGAAAAAAGTAGCGCTAGTCCTCACCGGCGGCAACATCTCCATGCCCCGCCTCAAACAAATTCTTACATAGTCTTATTATTTCTGTGTCGAGTCGAGATACTTGAGAAATTCGGAGTCTGTCGAAAGAAACAGCCAGGTATTTTTATCCATGATGGTTCTGTACGTCTCGAGTGTCTTCATGAATTGGTAGAATTCGGGGTCGAGATTGTAGGCATCCGCATAGATCTTAACCGCTTCCGCATCCGCTTTTCCTTGGATTTCTTGAGATATTTTATAAGCTTCTGACGTAATTTTCTTCAATTCTCGTTCTTTTTGTCCCCGGATCTCAGCACTCTTGCCATCTCCTTCAGAACGGAATTTCGCCGCTATTCTCTGTCTTTCCGCGATCATACGGTCAAAAACCTTTCTCTGGACCTCATCCACATAGTTCACTCTTTTTATCCGTACATCTCTGAGCTCAATCCCGAATTCAGGAGTGATCTCCGAAGCTCTTTTCAGGATGATCTGGGTGATTTTTTCTCGGCCCTTCTCGACTATTTGTGCGGCTGCTTCCGTGTCCAGTATCTCCGCTGCTTCTTCTGAGACTGAAAACTCTCTGTTTGTTGAACGGACGATCTCGAACAAATCATAATTTGCGATGGCATTCCT
>JBATYS010000586.1:0-2568 GCA_049674205.1 Candidatus Aminicenantaceae bacterium | reverse complement strand
GAATACCAACATCCGGTATCTCCTGCTCAGGAGTTCCATAATCGGCAGGAACGCCCACACGGTCGTTGATGATGATATCCGGCTGGAGATCCCGAACATGGCCGACGATTTCTTCAGCACGCAAGACACGAGCCCTTTCTTCATTTGATTCAAACCGAATTCCACTAAAATCAAACCATGCAACACTGATCGGCCCATAATCAGTCAACAACTCGGTCAATTGATTTTTCATGTATGTAATGTACTTGTTCATATCTGCATCGGGATTCGGATTGCCATGAAAATCGCCCCGATTATACTCTGCAGGGAATTCGGGATGATGCCAGTCCTTGCTGGAATAATAGAGTCCGAACTTTATGTTGTGACGCCGGCACGCGTCGGCAAACTCCCTGATGATGTCTCTTTTTAAGGGTGTCAACATAATATTGTAATCACTATACTTCGAATCAAATAGGCTGAATCCATCATGGTGTTTCGATGTGATAACCAGATACTTCATGCCGGCCTCCTTGGCAAGCCGGACTATCTTATTCGCGTCAAATTTAACCGGATTGAACTGATCCTTCAGAAGTTCGTATTCAGATGACGGGATCCGCGCTTGTTGCATGATCCACTCTCCGAGCCATTCATATTCGACACCTTTCCATTCGCCTGCAGGAATTGCATATAAACCCCAGTGAATGAACATCCCAAACCGTGCTTCACGCCACCAGGTCATCCGTTCACTTTTTGAGTTTATTTTGTCTTCAGCAAAATGATCTCGAGAATAGGCCTGAATTGATGTTGCAACGATTCCGATTAAAAACACAAAAAGAAGAATCCACTTTTTTTGGGCTGTATTTCTTTCCACAGGCAACTCCTTTTTTTCCCAATTTTCGGTTTATGAATTTTCTTCGCTTACAGATAAGAACAACAGAAAATGTGATTATTTGTCTTCCAAGCAGTCCTAACGGCAGATCGTTCACCGTTTAGCTGTTGCCGTTTTTCTCTACAATCCTGTAACGGGAGATCGTTTTGGTGAGCATCATTTTGATCCCTGTTTTTTTCAGCAGTGCCTTAATCTTTGATTTGCCGGGATGGATATAGAAATCGGTGGGAATGATCCTTATCCAACACAGATAACTGTCATGCTCTTCTCCGGCTCTTTTCAGCCATTGTTTCGCTTCTCCCAGTTTTCCCAGAACAAGATTCATGAGAAAGAAACTGATTGGAGGGACATATTCCTGTTTGGCTCTTTCCTTCAACCTTTCGAATAGATTCTCAGCTTCGCTCTTCCTTCCAGAATCATAATAAGTTATAGCAAGAAGCATCTCTATAAAAGGAACTCCATCTGAGCACTCAACGGCTTTCTCATATTCCGCGATAGCACCCTCTATGTTTGATTGTGCAGAATAGACCATTCCAAGATGATAGTGCGCCAGGTAAAAGTCTGGATTCATCTTTATCACTTTTTGCAATTCTTCAACCGCTCTGTCGAACTGACCGGGATAGAAAAACGCAAGGCCTACAAATGCATTGATGAAGCTCGAGATCGGATCCAGCGCCTGTGCACGCATCGCCTCAACTATGGCCTCCTCATGCTTCTCTAAATTGGATAATAGGAAGGAATAATACATTCGCATCATTGCGGAGTTTGGGCTTAGCTCAAGGGCTTGTTTGATTTTCTGTTCTGCTGCTTTCCAGTCCCAGTCGTGCGTGGTGTGTATAAAACCCAATGCGCCATGAGCTTCGCCATTGGTGTTATCTATCTCCAAAGCTTTTTTCGCGTATGCCTTTGCCTTGGGTACGGCCTCTTTGGGGGGGATATTTCCCCAGTAAGAGAGGCTTATGTAGACTTCGAACAGCCCGTAATAAGCCATGGAATAGTTCGGGTCTTTTTGGAGTGCCTGCTGGTAACAATCGATGGCCTCATCGAATCCCCTGCCCCCGTACATATGTAAATAATGGCTTCCCTTCAAATACAAATTGTAAGCTTCTACGTTATCTGTGTCGCGTTTCAGAACCGCCGCCTTTTGTTGCTTTACAAGCTTGAATTTCAGATTGTCTACGATCGCCATGGTGACATCATCCTGGATCGCAAAAACATCCTCCAGCTCGCGGTCATATCGGTCCGACCATAGATGATAGCCATCAGCGATATTGATCAGTTGGGCTGTGATGCGTATCCGGTTTCCGGCTATTCGCACGCTCCCCTCCAGGATCTTCCCAACGTTTAATTGTTTGCCGATCTCACGGATATCCAAATTCTTGCCTTTGAATGAAAATGCAGAAGTCCGGGCAACCACTCTCAGGTCCTTGATCTTGGTCAATGAATTGATGATCTCTTCGGCCATTCCATCGCAAAAATATTCCTGTTCAGGGTCGGCGCTCATGTTTGTAAAGGGAAGCACTGCGATAGAGTTTTGGTCATCTAACATGGCCATTGTTTCCGACAGGGGCATTTCCGCTGTCCGGGCCCTCTCTGTGATGGGAATTCTTTTCTCTATCTTAGTGAGCTCGGAAAGGAGCTCTTCGGCCGTCTGGCACCTTGCCATTTTATCCTTTTTCAAACACCAGAGGATGATACGA
>JBATYS010000585.1:0-2225 GCA_049674205.1 Candidatus Aminicenantaceae bacterium | reverse complement strand
GTTGTATGTTTTAAATTTAATTCATACCATTCTCTTTGTCAACAGAGATTATACTTGCGTTTTCGTAGAGTCTACTGACCCTAAAATTATTTTTTGATCAAGAGGAGGATGTAAATAAACCGTCTTAAGCGAGCTCAGCAGTGTTAACTGGACGTATGAAATGTTCAAAAATCCCTTTTATTAATCTTCGGATTTATCGATCGGAGAGTGTCTTCATAAACAGGACGATCAGGTCTTCTTTTTTAGAAATGGATCTGCAGTCTCTCATCTCCTCTCTATTGACATATCGAGCGATTCTAGAAATATGGAACCATTGCATTTTTCTCCGGGAATGCTAATAATACTGTTATGATAAAATTATCGTCTCGAAAAGGTTGAACACCAACCGGCTTCAAAAATTCTCTAAAGGAGACGAAGCATGAAAAGACATTTTTTAGCCTTAACTCCACTATTCATCATGATCGTTTTCCTGGGGTTACGGTTCTCCTATCAGGAAAAGGCTGGAGACGAGGCTTATGGCACACGCAAGTACGATGACTTCCAAACGCCGAGATTCTGCGGCACTTCCTGCCATACCGATATCTATCAGCAGTGGATGCAGGCCATGATGTCCCAGGCCTATACACATCACTGGGACGAGATCGAATATTTCAACCTGGCTGTTCCGCATGCCGATAAAGATCCGAAAGTGGCCGGAGTCAAAGCAGGATGTAATGGCTGTCACGCGCCGCTGGCTTTTCTGGCAGGAGACACTCCCCCGCCTCGGCCAGAAAAGATGAGCCGGGCCAATGAATCGGTTTCCTGTGATTTCTGCCATACCGTCACCGGGTATTCCGGTGATGTTCCCCACAATTACAACTGGATCTCCCAGCCGGGAAAGACTAAGTACGGCCCCCGTGAAGGGAAAAATTCGCCGGAACACAACCTCCAGAAATCAGAGTTCTTAGGAACCGCTGATTTCTGCGGGACCTGCCACAACGAGATGAATCCCTACGGAGTGTGGGTGAAATCCACTCATTTGGAATGGAAAGACGGGCCTTATTCCAAAGAAGGGGTTAAGTGTCACAACTGCCACATGACCTATGCCGCCACAAAGACAGCGGCTATGGGGAACTTATATCCCGACGCCCGCCAGCATCTTTTCCATGGTGCGCACGACCCGGGAAAGGTCAGGGGCGTCGTCGAGCTGAGAATCCACCCGGATATCCGGGAAGCCGAACCCGGCGATACAGTCAAATTCACAATCGCCCTCTTCAACCAAAAGACCGGCCACAAGTTTCCCTCCGGCTCTGTCGAGGACCGCATCGTATGGATGCATGTGGATGCGATAGACGCCAAGGGGAACGCGTATCACCTTCCGGTCGATAAAAAAGGATTCGAAGGGGAGGAATACACTATCGGAAGTGATGTCCTGGCCTATCAGGATATGGGGATCGCCCTCGATGATTCCAATTTCCCTGGTGTACAGAGGGATGGCATTCCTATCGGCGACCGCATCTTTCGCATGCCGTATTTCGACCCTCAAGGCCGGATGACCATTCAGCAGTGGAACACCAAATCCCTCGGAGTTGACTACCGCATCGGCCCGCGCGAGACCAAAATCGAGACATGCACTTTCAACCTTCCCTTTGAGATCGCCCCGGGAACGCTGAAAGTGACCGCCACCCTGTACTATCAGAAACTGGTCAAGCCGGTGGCCGACTTTCTCAAGGTCCCGGAGGATGAATCCGAAATCATCAAGGTCAACGATCATTTCACAACCTTGACAGTACTGGATTAGAGGTATCATCATGAAAAAAACAATTTTACCCGGATTGGCTTTTTTGATTTTGATGCAAATCGCCTTAGCCAACCTTCACGCTATCCCCGCCTTCGCTAGAAAATACCGGTTGAGCTGCAAGACATGCCACGCGCCCTTTCCCAAGCTAAAGGCATACGGAGACGAATTCGCTAGCAACGGTTTCGTCATAAAGGACAAGGATGCCCCCCGCTATTTCGTGGACACCGGAGACGATTTCCTGTCCCTCCTGCGGGAGATTCCAATCGCTTTGAGGCTGGAGGGATTCTGGACATACAACAATTCCAACACACGCCAGGTTGATTTTACTTCGCCATACCTGTTGAAGTTTCTATCAGGCGGGGAAATCACCAAGAACATCGCCTACTACTTCTATTTCTTCTTCAGCGAGCGGGGTGAGGTTGCTGGCATCGAGGATGCTTTCGTT
>JBATYS010000584.1:0-3571 GCA_049674205.1 Candidatus Aminicenantaceae bacterium | reverse complement strand
CGATTCGCCAATCCCTGTGGGAGTATCCGCCTATAGGGCCGATCCATATCCCCAGCTGACTCCCCATGCGCTGTAAAGCCGCAGACACTGGAGCCAGTCCATTTGGAAATTGTTCGGCATTCAACATCCAGTCACTTTGATAAACATCCCAGCCATCGTCCAGGACAAAAGCATCCAGTTCGAGACCGCGTTCATTCACCATTCGTCGCCGGAAGGACTCTATCGTCCGAAGAATGTTCTTCTCGGTAAGAGCTCGCAATGGATCTTCAACCATAACCGGAGCTCTCAGGTCATACCAGCTGTTATAAAGCAGATAGGGTTTAAGGGGTGCGATACGGATACTGTCCAGATATTTCCAGAACCACTGTTTGACCTGAGAATTGGGTGAGAGTCCTTGGACGACCCACTCGCTTTCAATCCAAGGCGTGCCGATGCGCTCTCCGATGACCTGACCGCATTTCAGCTCCAAATTCCCCGCAGAGGTGTGCTGGAGAGAGTTCTCCGAGGTCGGGTACTCTAAACCAAAAAAAACACCGCCATCTCCCTGCAGAAGAGCTACGGGCTGGCCAAATCCACCTGCCTTAAGGAGCGAAGTATTTCCCGGTATATATCCTCTCCAGGGCCAGATCCAGCGGAGGAAGTGAGAACCGAACTCCACATCACGAACGGCCAGTTGTCTATGCACATAAAAAGTACCGGGCTCCACACGATAAGTGACTCTGACCTCCAACGGCATCCTTTCTCGCTTAAAATGCAGCGCAAGTTCTACAGCGCCACTGCGAGATTTTTTAAAGACATGCTGCACCATCCGGAAGTCTTGTTTTGTCAGAAGGACAGGATTCTCGGCGTTGTTCACTTTACCGGGAGCTCTCCACCTCGCCCACATCAGATCCAGAGCAAAATCCGCATCTGTTTTCACTTCGAGGAGCTGAGTCCCATGCTCAGAGATCCAATCCGGGATCGCTGAGACTTGATCTTCCTTGAGAACCCCGTTTTTGACAGACACCGAACAGTGGATCTGGTCATTGCTGAGCCAGAAAACCTGGATCTCATCGACTTTCTTCTGGCCTGAACGAACAGAGTCGGCCTGTAGCCAGGAAGATTGAAGCAAAAACACAACAACGATCGATAATATGACGGAGCGGATCGATCTCATCACTTCCTCTTTAAACAAATTCGCCTTTGGCGATTTTAAACACTTTGCCGCCAACAAGCACGTCTATCGCATCTGCATTCATTTCAGCTTTGAGATAAAGAAGTGATGGTCTTCCGATCTCGTATCCCTGTTCCACCCGAACATTGATGCGGGTTCCCCCAAAGTAACGGTGTTTCACCAGGTACCCAGCGAGACACCCATTGGCGCTGCCTGTCGCCGGATCTTCGGAAATACCATAATAGTCCACAAATACTCGACAGTTGAGATCATTCTTTGGATTGTACGTCTCCGGGCAAAAAATAAGCGGAGCCTTTGCCTCGGTGTCGGCGATCAATCCAAAAAATACATCTCTGTTAGTCCTTGCCTTTTTGACTGCTTCCAGTGTTTTTAGGGGGACGATCATAAAAGGAAGGCCTGTGGAGACTTCCTGAACAGGATACCTGTCATCGATATCTGTCTCTTCAATACTCAAAGACCTGGCTATCACAGTTTTATCTATCTCTTGTCCGAATTCAGGGTGTTTCTGCTCCATCCATAGATCGTCCACTTCTCCCTTGCTAAAGCTCAGGGCGACAGGGATCTGTCCAACACGAAGATTGAGGACCACTTTTTCGATAGGCTTTCGGATGATTTCCTGTTGGATGACAAAAGCTGTGCCAAGAGTCGGATGGCCGGCAAAGGGGATCTCCTCAGCAGGCGTAAAAATGCGGACATCATAGCCGCCCTTCCGTTTCTTGTCGGAAAGAATGAATGTGGTTTCGGAATAATTCATTTCCTTGGCGAAGAGCTGCATTTCTTCATCAGAAAGGTCACCCGCATCCGTAAATACTGCCAATTGATTACCTGTATATTTCTTTTCGGCAAACACATCCACGATGGCAAAAGTATGTGTTCTCATGATTCCTCCCTCTTTTTCTCCGGAAAAGAGATGACGAACTCTGTTCCTTCTTCTCTCTTCAACTCGATGGTTCCCTCAAGCTGGTCGACCAGCATTGTCACCAACTGCATCCCAAGGGATTTGGTCTTCCGGAAATCAAGTTTTTTGGGAAAACCCGTTCCAGTGTCTTTCACGATCAGTGTGTACCGGCCATCATCCCCCGGGAATAGGGAAATTTTGACTTCCCCACGTCGCCCCCCCGGAAAGGCATGTTTAAGGGTGTTAGAGACCAGTTCATTGACGATCAATCCGCAAGGGATCCCTACCTGGACATCCAAGAACACATCTTTGACATCGGTCTTGAGTTGGACAGCATCAAAATCCACATTATAGGAATAGAACAGATGCTTCGTCAGTGTTTTTGTGTATTCCGCGAAGTTTATGTTGCCGAGGTCACTGGCCTTGTAGAGATTCTCGTGGATCAGAGCCATGGAACTGACGCGATCTCTGGTTTCGTTGAAGATCTCCCGAGCGCCATCATCATCCAGTTGCTGAGACTGGAGCTCGATCAACCCGGAGATCACCTGCATGTTGTTCTTCACACGATGGTGCAATTCTTTGAGCAGGATCTCCTTTTCTATGAGAGCTGCTTTGACCTTCTCTGTGGACTTTTTCCGGTCCGTGATGTCCATCACCATTCCTAAGATCTCATTTCCTGAGAGAGTGGCACTGAGGAGGACATTTTTTGTTTCTCCTGAATTGGTCAGCATTTCGATCTCGTAATAATTTAACCTCCCCTTGTCTCTAAGTTCCTTGACGAATGCTTCACGCACAGTCGGATCCTTGTACCTGACCAATGCTCCTTTCTCTATCATTGCCTCGGGCGAAGAGAATCCTACCAACGTTGAAAAAGCCTCATTGACAAAAAGGATATCGCCTGAGAGATTGGTCCTGTACACACCAACAAGGGCATTGTCAACAAGATCACGGTATTTCTGTTCTGAATCTTTGAGGGCTAATTCGATCCGTTTACGTTCGGTGATATTGCGCAGGATGCCTTCTATACCGGAAGGGACTTGGTTTTCATCCAAGATGATCCGGGCGCTTACCGATGTCTCGATAGGGGTTCCATCCTTGCCTTTGAGTTTCAACTCGTAATCGTTGATCCATCCTGTTTCTTTGATCTTATGGATAAAAACATCACGGGCCGAGGGTTCGACAAAAAAAGCGGTCACTGGATGGCCGATAACCTCATTCGGGTCATATCCTGCTTGTGAATGAATAGAAGGGCTGATATCGATGACCTTTCCATCCCTGTCCGTCTGGTAGTACACATCGTAGAAGGATTCAAAGATCGCCCGGTACTTCTCTTCGGATCGGTGGAGTTCCTCTTCCTTTTTCTGGGAAGTGACCAGGGCATTTTCCAGCTCGACGATCCTTTTGCGGAGAGCGATCAAATCGTCCTGAAGATTACTCTCAACTCCATTTTTTTTGATCATTACCAGCTCTTTTTGATGCTAGCGAACCTGCAAAAATTC
>JBATYS010000583.1:0-4184 GCA_049674205.1 Candidatus Aminicenantaceae bacterium | reverse complement strand
GCAACAGAGTGTCTCCAAGCGGCCGAAGACGTATGGGTGTATGAGCAATCCCACGATCCCGTTCATTATGAGGTCTCCTACCAACCTCAGGAAGATGAATACCACTCCTTGGAGCTCGCCGCTGCTGCAGAGCTTTACCTCACCACAGGGAAGGCAGCATACAAAGACCGTCTTCTTTCGCTTGCCCCATCCGTGAGGAACATGCCTGCCCTCGATTTTTGGCAGATTTCAGGCTATACGCTCGTCAGGGCACTGGAAAAAATCGAAGATCTCACATACAAAAAAATCATCACCGAAAAACTGAAGGAAGTCAAAGGCTACATGGAGGAAGAATTTGCGAAGAGCCCATACAGAGTCTATTTTGACTTCAAGATCTGGGGGAACAACTGGGATGTTCTGGTCCTCGGGGCAAACTCCTATTTCTTTATTAAATATTTTCCTGAGATTATTGATAAGGAGTGCCTTTTTTCTGCTCTGAACTATAACTTCGGGCACCATCCGGCATCAAATCATTCTTATGTCTCCGGAATCGGCATAAATTCCGCAACTATCGGGTATGGCTTCAACCGGTCAGAGTGGACATATATCCCGGGAGGGGTTGTTTCCGGTGCTTCTTTCATGAGGCCCAAATTTATCGAGTACCGCTCGAATGCCTGGGACTGGTATGAAACCGAGTATGTGATATGGGGTTCAGCGGCGTATGTTTTTAACGTATTGGCCGCCGATTTTCTTTTAAATAGGGAATAAAGCTGCCCTCTCACTCAGAATGAAAGAGGTTACATCTTCTTTGAGAAATGGCGGTAGAGTAAGATGGTCAGGAAAAAGGAAATAAGGAGTACCACCAGAGGTATAATAATACCCACCATCGTTAATCTCCTTTATCCTTGTGCTTTTTCTTGTATGAATAATACGCCAGAAGAAGGCCGAGAAAAGAGAAGAAATACGCAATCGACATCCCTATAACGACAGCAAATCCTTGATTCATCTTATTCCTCCCACCTGGCAATTTTTTCTAAATCCTCTAGGTATTTTTTCTGTTTCGTTTCGTAATCTTCTGAGATCGCTTTCAGCTTTGGATCGATAATCTTAATCATGACGATTAGCAGGATTATACTCACTCCCAACATGACCCAACCATACCACAGGAGCAGCAAGGAAAAAGCTACACCGAGGGCTAACAAGACATAGATCAGAGGAGAGATGATGAATGTGATATAGTCTTCCTTCGTCCATCTATCCGCCTGTTCCGGCGTCCATTTTGTTTTTATCCAGCCCATTTTAATTCCCTCCTCTGCTGCAGTGGTCTTCAAGCTTGAGTAATCCTCTGCGCTCAGCTTCTTGGGCAACCGGCTTCCACCACCCCAACGGACGGGACATCACATAATATTTGACCAGCCGATCCATATCTTCGGGTTTTGTCAGGAATGTGATGGGGATATAGATCACCGCACCCAAAACCATCATACTCCAGAATTGAAGATAATCCGGGAGGACCGGAATGATCTTGAACTCCGGAAGAACCCAGACGATAAGCCAGCTGAATCCGAGGTTGGCAATCCATGAGGATAAGTATCCCCAGGCATTAAAACGCCACCAGATGACCTGGAGTATGTTCGGAAGCCATATCCCCGCAGCCATAATCCAGAGGGCAAAGATAAGCCACTGAGTGATCTCCTGCATCATCAGACCATAAAGAAAAGAACCCAGGAGAAGTATGAGCGTGGTGATTCTTCCCACCCAGACTAACTCTTTATCGCTCGCCTTAGGCTTAAAATAGTGGTGGTAGAGATCCCTGGTCGCATAGGAGGCCCCCAGGTTCAGATGAGTGGAAATCGTAGAAAGGTGAATGGCCACGATTGCCGCAAAGAAAAAGCCCACCATTCCGACAGGCAAAAATTCAAATCCCAGACGATACCAGGCCATTTCGTACTCGGCTGTCGATTGAATCCGAGGGTACAGGGAAAAAAAGGCAAGAATGGCAACGGCCCAAAGTGAGTTCCTGACAATGATCAAAGCGGAACCCGCCCAAATGCTGTAGCTGGAATCTCGAACCGTTTTCGCGGATTGAATGCGCTGTGCCTCGGGATACCAATCGATGGCCGTCCCCATGCCAAAGCCGCCTATAACAGCTATGACCATCATGGTCAGAAACCATGCCAAAGGAAAATCACCGGAAGTCACTCCTGAGAACGCAAAAGGATTCAATCGCCAGGTCTCGCCCAAAGCATCGAGTTTTGCCGTGATTCCGCTAGGACCTCCGGCAGCCACTATCCCCCAAAGAGAAACAATGATGATGACTGAAAACGCGATCACTCCTTGCTGGAAGTCCGCCATGACAACACCCCAGTATCCGGCTGCCAGGACATATATAGCGCATAAAGAGGAAAAGAGTATCAATCCTATCCATTCGGGCCAGCCGAATAGGAATCCACAGAGTTTGCCCATCGCAATTCCAACCCAGCCAAGCACAAACATGTTCATAAAAACCTGCCAGCCGGCAATCCATCCTCTCAAGAGTTCCGCCCCCAATCCTGAATAGCGAAGCGTCTGCCATTCGGCCTGGGTATAAGCTAGAGAACGTCGAAAGATGCGGGTCGAGGCAAAGGCGGAGATGGCGCACCAGGCCGAAAAAAACGTGTACCAGATGCCGCGCATTCCATACTTGTAGATGACGCCGCTGATCCACATCGGTGTGTCTGTAGCAGAGTGGGTGGCGTAGACAGAGGCTGCAGGCAACCACCAAGGCAGTCCTCGACCGGCTAGAAAAAAATCCGACAGCGACCTCTTTCCAAGCCTGTAGAAAAGCACCCCACAGAACACCATGAGAAGAATGAAAGCAACAAGCCAAAACCAGTCTAAAAAGGCGAAATTGACCATGCGTAACCTCGTTCAGAATAACATTGACCTGCCCGTCATCAATATACTGCCTGCAAAGTTATATTTTTAGCTTCGAAAGCCTCTGGGGCTGGTGGTTTGTACCCCAAAGAACTGTGAGGCCGATACCTTATTATTACCTCCGCCAGCGATCTGTAAGCACTCTGGCTTCGAACAGCGTATCAAATATCTCTCTATTCAGCAACTCATCTCTGAGCTTCCCGATAAACGACTCGACATAGCCATTTTCCCATGGACTTCCGGGTTCTATGTACAGAATCGTTACCCCGAGATTTCTTTGCCATCTTTCACAGCTTTGGCGGTGAATTCCGGTGCAAGGGAATAAACATCTCCTCTCACAAACAGGATGCTGCTAGACATGATAGTCATAGGAATGTCATAATAAAGGACTCATGAGAAACATTAGAGTCTGCTTTATCCTCATTTTTTTGCTTGTTTTTTTTCTGTTTTGCACGACAATCATCAAAAAGGGTGAAAGATCGTTTTCTCCGAGTCCTCCTGCTTCCTTGAAAGCTAATCAGGTTCCGTTGTTCGTGGTCTTCGGTTTTGATGACAACGGAATATCAGGCTTAGACGATCCAAGAGAATCAGGAGGAGTCAAGTTCATCACCGATGTTTTTGCATCTCGATACAATCCTATGGGCTTGGGGAACAAAAGAACCTGCGATGGAAAACAGACCCACTTCTCCATGTACTGCACCACTCGATATATCGCCAATACGGAGATCGAGAATCCTGTCTTGGTCAAAAGAGCGTGGAAGGGAGCGATTCTCGAAGGAAATGAGATCGGAATCCACACACACATGCATTCGCATGGAAGTCGGTTCAGTGTCCAGGAGTGGGAGATGGAAATTCAGACGTGTATAGATTGGTTGATAAAGCCTTATGATCCCCAAGAATCTTTGGGTGAACCTGACCCTACCAAGGGGATAGGCATAGACCGCACAAATATATACGGCTTCCGGGCACCTTATTTGGAGTATAACGATAACGCACTACAAGCTGTCTTCGACAAAGGCCTCCTGTACGACACCAGTATCGAGGAAGGATTTCAGGATGATCAAGATGGAAAAAATTATTTCTGGCCTTACAGGTTGTACAAAGGAGGCAAGGGAGACAAGCTCACGCCTCTTTTATTCAACGGGAAACCCGAATCCAATTATCCAGGCATCTGGGAAATCCCGATATATGCGGTCATTGTCCCGCCAGATAGTCAATGTGCTCAATATGGAGTCAAACCTGGCTTCAGAAAAAAAATGAAGCAGGTACAGGATTATTTTAGAGAAGAC
>JBATYS010000582.1:0-2718 GCA_049674205.1 Candidatus Aminicenantaceae bacterium | reverse complement strand
AAGGGCTCTCTAACCCTGTTTAATGCAGCGATAAATTCCGGGCATCCCAGAGCATATCCAATTCTGAGCCCTGCAATTCCGTAAATTTTTGAAAACGTCCTTAAGCTGATGATGTTGTAACCTTGCTTTATATAGTCCAGGCCGTCAGGATAGTCTTTATCCGAGGCAAATTCAAAGTAGGCTTCATCCAGAATTAGAATTGTAAAATCGGGAAGTTGAGAAACAAACTTGTCCAGCTCAGCCTTTTTCACGATGGTTCCGGTAGGATTATTCGGATTACAAACAAAGACCAACTTAGTGTTTTTCCCAACTCTTTCACGCATGGCGTTGAGGTCATGGATGTGGTTCTTCAGTTTCACAAAGATTGGTTTCCCCCCCATGATTTTAGTTACGGTCTGAAAGACGAAAAAAGAAGGATCGCCCATAACGATTTCATCACCTTCATTGATGAATGCACTTGCAATAAGGAGAATGCAATTGTCAGCCCCGTTTGAAAAAGTGATCATATCCTCTTCAATGCCTAACTTTTTCGACATTTCCCTGATGAGCAATGTGCACCGTCCCTCTGGATAGAGGTGAGCATTCCTCAACTCTTTTTCCGCTGCCAAAACAGCCTTGGGCGAGGGACCCAAGGGTGTTTCATTAGATGCTAATTTAGCAATCTCTGTAAGCCCCAACTCTTCTTTGACTTCCTCTATAGATTTTCCAGGTATATAAGCTTTAAGATCCAAGTTTCCCTTACGAACAAATTTTTGTATATCTTTCATGATTTGGATTCTCCTATCGGGAATTTATGACTGAAATCCTCCCGCTTCAATATTCTATAAAATGATCCGGCCGTCGGCGATAAAGTAGCCCTTTTCCATAGGAAATATGGGATTCAGGTCCATCTCCTGGATCGCAACCTCTTTCACTGCCATTTGAGATATACGGACGAGCAACTCAGAGAGTGACTTGCGATCTACAGATTTTCTCTTCCGAAAATCCTTAAGGATTTCATGAGCTTGGATCGAATCGAGCATGTTTTGTGCTTCCTCAGTGGAAAGAGGAGCTATAGCGTAAGCGATATCACGAAAAACTTCGATCCAAATGCCGCCTAATCCAAAAGTGATTACTGGACCAAACTGAGAATCCCTGACCATCCCAACAGATATTTCCACTTCTGCCTCTTGAAACGGATAAATAATAATCCCTTCAATTCTTTTATCCGTGCTTTCCAGTGAAGATAGGCGGGAGAAGGCATCGCTTACTTGTTTTTCATTCTGAACATTAAGGATAACTCCCTCAACTTCGGTCTTATGAATGATGTCAGGAGACACGATTTTCATGACAACAGGCCATCCTAGAGATTTTGCCGCCTCCAAAGCCTCCTTTTCGTTATGAACAACTTTGTGTGGAGGGATCTGGATTCCATAGCTATCCAATAAACTCATGACTTCCGGCTCTAGAAGATGCCTGTTTTCACTTTTGGCCTTTTCAATCAATCGATGCAAATTGAATCCTCTCTTGAATTTTTCTTCTCTCGGTCAATTTTGACAATACAAAAGCACCCCTTTCCCCAGTAGCTAGATTGACCATGTTCACCTCCTCGAGAAGATGTATGGCTTCCTTCACGATGCGGCCGGCCATAAAATTGTTGATGATCGGTTTTTGATGCTTCTTGGCCGCATCGATGATTCCGCGTGCGATTCCTGTGGAATCGAGGTATGGGGTTGCGACATTGATCACAATAGCAGAATCATATTCAGATAGGACGCAATCCAGGGCAATTCGGTATTCATCATAACCAGATTCAACGGTGAGATCGATAGGATTTTTCAATGAGGCATGCGGAGATAAATGTGGCTTCAGCTTATTCTTAAGAGAAAGAGATGGTTCAGCCACATCAAGCCCCAATTGTTCTGCCTTATCAGCTGCAAGTATTCCTGGCCCCCCGGAGTTTGTGACGATTGCCACTCTGTTTCCATTCGGCAATGGACAATGGGAAAATGCCTGACAGAGATCGAACATCTCCTCGATTCCTTCTACCCGGATAATCCCGGCTTTTTGAAAGGCTGCATCATAAATTTGGTCGACTCCAGCAAGTGTACCAGTGTGGGAAGAAGCTGCTCTTGTTCCAGCTTGCGTACGACCTGATTTGATTGCCACCACAGGTTTTTTTTTGCTGGCAGCTTGGGCAGCGCGCAAAAACTCTCGTCCTTTGTCAATCCCCTCAATGTAGAGAACGATAACTCTGGTTTGTGGATCGTCAGCTAAATAAGAAAGCAATTCAATGTCCCCCACATCACATCGGTTTCCATATGATATGAATTTGCTGAATCCAAATCCAAGTTCCTCAGCCATAGCAAGAGTTGCCCCCCCAAGAGCTCCACTCTGGGTGACAAATGCCGTGTACCCTGGAAGGGCGCGAACCTCTATGCTCGGAAAATGATTGTACCAGGGATTCATCAATCCCGCACAGTTCGGGCCAACGATTCGAATTCCCCATTTGCGTGCCTCTTCAACAAGATCCTTTTCTGCTTCATAATTTCCCACTTCAGAGAATCCCGAGGAAATAACTACAACGGCATAAATTCCTTTTCTCCCACATTGCGCAATGGTCTCTAGAATAGCATGACTGGGGAGGGAAATAACAACAAGATCGGCATCTTCGGGAAGCTCTAGCACAGAGGTGTAGACCTTGTATCCCATGACCTCTCCATCCGCAGGATTTATTGG
>JBATYS010000581.1:0-2080 GCA_049674205.1 Candidatus Aminicenantaceae bacterium | reverse complement strand
AAGATATCGATAAGGTAGATTTCATATTTTTACTCCAAAACAACTTTAGTTTAATCCGTAGTAATTCTTGTTTTAATACTTCCCAATTAGGAATCAGATTTTAATCAGCCAACTCCGTGATGTCTGCAAGTGGGGTAAGCTTTTTCGGCATGCCAGCGAGGATAGAGGTATCTTACATGAGGAAATATACGATGATTAGAAATACCATATATTTCGATCCACACAGCTTTTTCATGAACTTTCCTTACTTTCATACTGATTGGATTATTAGAATTCCTGAAAATTTTGCATTGAATGGAATTCTAAAAATTCTAATTGATTTTTAAAAACCCTCCAAACACACTATTGTATGATTTAACGAGCTGATTAGAATCATCGAATTCATAGACTGTAATTCCCTGCGTTGATGAGACAATTTCATCCTTTCCATCTTGATCAAGATCTGCAACAGATAGGCCCACATCCGATCCATCTCGTGCTATAGAATTAACGATCTGATATCCGTTTCCTTCAATGTGTTTAAAAATATAAAGCGTATTATTATCATAGCTAGCCGCTACAGCGATCTCTACATCCCCACCGTCATCCAAATCTCCTGCATCAACGCCCTGCGTAAATCCGCCCAGATCTTCGCTCGCCCAAACAAAATCATAGTCATATCCGCTATCGGGAATATGATTATATTTCCAGATCATTAATCTATTGTTGTTGCCCCCGGCTATAATTTCGTTCCCTCCATCATTATCTACATCTCTTGCACGGGCAACGTCGATTCCCATAAAATCTATTTCATTCGGTAAATATTTAATCGGGATTGGCTCTGCGATATGTTCTTCCCAACTGCCTGAGTTGTTGAAGTCCCAGATAATCGGAGCATTAAATCCAAACATGGCCAGGATGATCTCATCATTTCCATCATTATCTGTATCTCCTGCATCAATGGTGAAAGTTATATATTCATATTCCGGAAATATCCCCGTGTGCTCAGGGACGAGACTATAACCATTCCCTTCTGGTAATATTTCAAATATCTCAATATGTTTGCCCTTTAAAAGAACAAGTTCATTTCTGGGGTCCAGGTCGATATTGGCTATAATCGCATCCTTAACCTGCCCTGGACTCTCCTCGCCAGGAATCTGGATTACGCCAGCTGGTGAACCATCAGAGTCATCCTCATATATAAAAATCTCGTGTCTCCAATAAGTTATTGTTGTCTTATTCCTTCCCTTGCCGGATGTTTCTTGACGCACAATGTAATTGACAATTGATACAATCTCCTTATTACCTTCGGAGTCGACATCCCCAATACTTGTCGGCCGAGGGTGAGTATAGACATCCTGCTCACCACTCGTCCACGAGTTATAATATATTGATCCATATTCATCAAAACTGTCATGTTTATATAAAAATACCTGTTTCTCAAATTTTGTGACTATCTGTAAACCTGTATGGTCAATGGAGAGATTCTCATACGATTTGGGCTTACAATCATCACATGGCTGACTTTCCCAATCAGTGCCATAATCATACTCTCCATTTTCACATATTCCATTACTGTCACAGTTTATTTTAGGTGGTTTTCCTTTTCCTGGTGGTGGCCCCTGTGTCCTAACCTGCGCTTCAATTAGGCTAATCTCAACAAAAACAAAAGCAACAACGATAATAGCAATTCCAAAATATTTAATAAGGGTATGTTTATTCATATCAGCCTCCTTTATATCAAAACTAATATTTGTGTGAGAACTCTGTCAATTGGAATCGTCTAAATGTCGCATTATGTCATCAGATGTCGTATTTTTTTGTACAAAATTATGAGGTCAGAAGAAATCTTGACTTGATAATCTGATTTTGATTAGATGATTACGGCAGTTTAAATGGGAAACACAAAAAGAGAAAATCTGCTATCGTCGTGGAAAGAAATTGCAGTTTATCTGGACTGCGACATTCGGACCGGTCAAAGATGGGAGAAGAAGTTTGGATTGCCTGTTTACAGAGTTGATGAAGAATCTGGATCCAGGGTTTATACTTATAAGGATGAGCTAGATGAATGGCTTAAAAGGCGTAATAATAAGAATTCTTC
>JBATYS010000580.1:0-1759 GCA_049674205.1 Candidatus Aminicenantaceae bacterium | reverse complement strand
CCGGATTCACAGCCTCCAACGATTTCCCGACGACATCAGGGGTTTACAATCCCAACCACAACGGAGCCATGGACGTTTTTGTGACAAAATTCAACAAGACCGGAACAGACCTGGTTTACTCCACATTCATAGGGGGCAGCAGCAGCGATTGGAGTTATGGGATCGCCGTCGATGCCGATGGATTTGTGTTCATTGCAGGGGCAACAGCATCTGCGAACTTCCCCACAAGGGGCGGAGCCTTCGACACATCATACAATGGCGGGACCGATGCGTTTGTTGCAAAATTGAACAAAAACGGCTCGGATTTGATGCTTTCGACATTTATCGGGGGGAGCGATGAGGATATTGGATATGACCTCGTGCTCGGAACAGATGGCGAGATTTTCATCACAGGATCTACTGAGTCCGCTGATTTTCCCACAACAAACGGGGCAGACGACCGTGATTTCGGAGGATTCTTTGACGGATTCGCCACAAAATTCGACAGCGAAGCATCAAAGCTCATCTACTCTACATATATCGGCGATGAGTATCTTGAAGAACTCTTCGGTATTGCCGTGGATGAAGCCGGCGCAGCCTATGTGACGGGGTATATCGATTATGATGGAGACCTCGGAGACGGAGACTCGGATGTCCTGGCCGTAAAACTCGATAACAAGGGGTCAAAACAGGTGTATTCGTTCATATTCGGTGGAGGCGATGATGAGAGCGGCCGCGCGGTCGTTGTCGATGAATTGAAGAAGGCCTACATTGTGGGCTGGACAGCGTCATCCAATTTCCCCACCACTCCTGAAGCTTTCGACCCGACATACAACGGCCACACCGATGCTTTTGTCTGCAAACTGAAACAAGACGGGTCTGATTTTGTGTACTGCAGCTATCTCGGCGGCACGTGCTGGGATTGGGGGGAAGATATCGACCTTTATGATGACCTCTCTGCCGTTGTGACAGGCTACACCACGACAGGAGATTTTCCCGTTACTGAGGATGCCTTCGATCCCATTCACAATGGGTCTGCCGATGCATTCGTCTCGTATGTGAGCCCTGATGGCCGGGACCTCCCCTATTCCACGTTTCTGGGTGGCCGTGAACCGGATTACGGAACAGGAATCGCTGTCGATGTTTTTGATGTCACACACACGGCCGGCTACACCGAATCTGCCAATTTTCCGTCAACACCCGATGCTTATAATCGAGAATTGAACAACGAAGAAGGAATCAGCGACGGATACTATGTGAAGTTTGTAAGGGAATGGCCCATCTCTCTCGAAATCACCTATCCATCACCGATGCAGCGTGTGGCAGGAGTTGTGCCCATCCAAACAGAAGTGATCGCAGATGGAGAAGTGGCTTGGGTTGAATTCTACATAAACAACGAGCTCCTTTACACAGATTCAAGCTCGCCATACACTTATGAATGGGATACAACGAGTTATCCAAACGACCTTAATGATATTAAGGTCAGAGCTTCTGACACAGAAGACCACAGAGGTTATGCAACAACTGCAGTTGTTGTTTTGAATGGAACACTGGACCTTCAAGCCCGAAGAGGAGAATACAAGGCCTGGCTATCGCGAAAAGAGTACGTCGAGCTCGTTATGGATGTGCAAAGCTCAGATACAATGGAATCCGCGGACAAATATCTATTCCTCAGAAGAAAAGAGGGAGAGAATGATATTTACATCGTGAAAACTGTCAGATCGAGTGATCTGCAAGGCAGTACACATACGGCTATAGATGTCAATCTTGAGGAGGGTGC
>JBATYS010000579.1:0-1840 GCA_049674205.1 Candidatus Aminicenantaceae bacterium | reverse complement strand
CTGAATATGGAGATAATGAATGTTATGGGCGAGATAAGTCCATGCCATAGTCCCTTCCAGAATCCGGCAACTTTCCCCTCGCTATCTGGAGTTTTCTCAAAATCATTCGGGCCTGGGGCACAGGATGTCAAAACAAATATCAAAAGAAAAACAATTCCAAAGATTTGATAGGGTCTCATCTTACCTCCTCCCTACATGTATATCAAAAATACAGGAGGAAGAAAAGATACTTGGGACAATAATCAGCTCTTTTTTTGGATGATTTGGACCAATGCCTCTAAAGCTCGGGAATCATCGCTGTCGCCCATTCCCAACGGTTTTCGAGTTTTTCGGCAGGGTTGGGGTGATGGTAAACCTGTGAGGCCATCGATAAGCCCGCCACACAGAACAAACCAAGAACAAGGAAGATCGGGAAAAGCAGCTTGCGCACGACTCTAATCCTTTTTCTCGAGGACTTTCATCAAAGCCTCTCGGGCTTTGGGAGTTCCGATCTCACCCAGGGCAGAAACCGCATCTGCGCGCAGCCTCATATTCTTTTCATTCAGGGCGATATCTTCAAGAATCGGGACAGCGTCATCGCTTTCTGTGTCCCCAAGAGCATGTATGATCGTGCGTTTTATATCAGGGTCCTCTTCAGTCTTTAATATTGCCGCGAACATTTCAATCGCAGCAGGACCTTCGATGTCTTCGATGCTGTGCAACGATGCTTTTCGTACAGAGGGGAATTTTGACTTTTTATAGATCTCTAAAAGCATTGAAGGATCGCCACTCTCCATATTTTCTATCTTGTCTTCAAGGGCATACACAGCAGCTTTTGCCAGCTCCTCATTATCGGAATTCAATGCGATCCCGTAGAGGATGTCCGCACTCTCTTTGTCCTCGTAGTTCTCGATAGCGTACAGAGCGGCTTTTTTGAGCTCCACATCAGCGTCCGATTCCAAAACTTCCTTCAAGATCGGCAAAGCTTCATTCAACTCCATATCTTCCAGGGCATAGACGGCCGCTTTGCGCAATTCCATGTCTTTCTCTTCAAGTGCGATCGCCCTTAAGAGCGGAAGCGCAGCCTTATCTTCGAGATCTTCAATGACATACACAGCGGCCTTTCTCACTTCGACAGACTTGGCTTCTTTCATGATCTTCTGAAGAGCGGGAATAACATCCGGGTGATCGACCTCCTCCAGTGCATACACGGCAGCTCGGGCAAGTTCTTCGTCTTGCTCTTCCACTGCCACTTTGGCTAGGATCGGGATCACAGCGAGATTTTCAGTTTCTCCGAGGGCATTCAAAGCGGCTCTCCTGACTTTGAGGTCACTGTCCTCCCTGACGACTTTCATCAACACTTCAATAACATCATCCTCCTCCCAGTCTTCGATGGCATAGACAGCGCGCCGGCGCAGGTCGGCGTCTGGGTCGTTCATGGCAATATCTTTCAACTTTTCATAGGCCTGAGGAGATTCAAAATCCTCTAAGACACTGATAATCCGTTGGCGGAGCTTTTTATCCTTTAGAGACTGATCATACAGTTTGGTGATCGAGGAGAGAGCCCTCTCATCCCCCATGTCTTCCAGGGCATGAAGAGCAGCCAGTTTGACTTCATCCTCAGCCGTTTCTTCATAGAACTGCTGGACGATCTTTTCATAGCGGGGATTTCCTTGCTTGGCCAGGCGAGAGGCGATTGTGATGAGCTTTTTCCTTGCGTCATCCTCCCATTTGCTATTTGGATAGGTGTTGATAAAATCCTGGAAGCAGTTAAAAACCTCTTCCAAAGGCTCTTCTGATTTTTCTTTGACATAACAGCGCCAGAATCGGGCATCATCCACATAGGCACTTTGTGGATAGG
>JBATYS010000578.1:0-1744 GCA_049674205.1 Candidatus Aminicenantaceae bacterium | reverse complement strand
CAAGACAATTACCGCAAATATGGCAAATACAGTCAGTGTTTTTTTCATTTTTTCTCCTTTAGAATTTCTTTCATCTTAGTTTTTCCTGTTTCAATTGATTAGACTCTGTTCTTGTTCAATTTATTCCCAAAAATTGATTTTTCTACAAAATTTGATGGATCGATTTGAATGATGAGATGGTTGTAGAGTCTGTTCCTCGAAGGGACAGTTCCCGATACGATGTAGGGTCCATTCCATGAAAGGACCGTTTGGGAAACATTCCCTGCATAAAAATAGGTGACAGTCCCCCTTTTTTTGTACCCCTGGAAAAAGGTGACAGTCCCCTATTTTTAGAAGCCGCGGGCGAACATGGTCCAGAAGTGATCGCCCAGTTCGAGCCACTTATGGATGGTGGCGCGGGCAAAGTCGTTGCTGTACTTGGTCAGATACTGCCGGAGCTTCTCTGAATCCGGATTGGAGCCTTCGCTCTTGTATAACTCCAGAGCTTTCTTTTCCAGGTCCGGAAGGTCAACAAACGCTTTGTCTTCGAACTCTTTCACGGCATCTTCGATGTAAGACCTGGCCTCCCCCCATCTCACTGTGGCCAGCCGGTTCGCCCGTCTGAAGGCCCAGGCTGCCGAGTCCATCCGGAATCTGTGTTGACCGCAGCGTTCGAAGCTGGGCGGAAGCTCGGTCGTCCCCGCAAATATCGGAATTCGCGGACTCTGACCGGGATTGTCGAACGAGAACCAGGCGACCCCACCGATGGGTGCAGGCAACCAATCTCTACACTGGATGATCTGCGAATAGGCGCAAGCCGATATGGCGATCGTCCGAAAGCGCTGAACAACTTCCGATTTTATGGTATTGAGCAAAGTCATCATGTCCCGTGATATCCAAGGATTGGCGGCCGGGCTCTTGACCATCTCATCACTTCCGCGCTTCTTGATCATGAGGTTGACGGTCATGTCCATATCCGTTCCCTCATAGGTCTGCCTGTAAAAGGCCATCATGTCCCTGATAGAGACTTTTTTCTCTGGTTTAACGGAAAAGGGAAGCTCTTCAGCGTTCATGTCCAGGTTGAGAGAGGGGGCCATTCGACTGAGTACAAAATACTCTCTTTGCGAAAAAGGTCTGCGGCCGCTGTAGGCATTCCAGAATTTGAAAGGCTCTCCACTGTTGGGGTCCCACCAGCCCATCTCCTCGGCGAGAGAATACACATTGTCAGAGGCCATGTAAAAATCAGGATTGTCCAAGTCGATCTCCCCGATCCTTGGGATATTCGCAGAGATGCCAACGTGGTCGTCAGGAATCCTGACTGCTGCCCACACAGCGCCGATCTCCAATGGCCCCGCACCCATGATCTCAAACTGCCAGACTTCCTTCGGGTCGGCAAAGGTAAGGCACTCGCCCCGGTCGCAATACCCGTATTCTTTAACGAGCTCTCCGATGAGCTTGATCGCTTCTCTGGCTGTTGTGCATCGTTCCAGGACGATCCTTTGAAGATTTTCGATCAGGAATATTCCCTCACTGTTGTACAATTCCTGTCGGCCGCCAAAAGTTGTTTCACCGATAGCCAATTGTTTTTCGTTCATGCAGGGGTAGGCTGTGTTCAGGTAAGCATAGGTCGCTTCCACCTGGGGGATCTCCCCAGCCACAGTCACATTTCGCATATCCCACGGAGTCTCGTTGTGCAGGATGCCGTGGTAGATCTTTGTCATCGAGCCCTTAGGATTCTTCTTTGGGGGCACAATATTCACCCACG
>JBATYS010000577.1:0-2057 GCA_049674205.1 Candidatus Aminicenantaceae bacterium | reverse complement strand
TTGTTGCCGTTATGGTTTTATTTATCGCCTGCTTTAATTTTATAAATCTCTCCACAGCCAGATCGGTTAAACGCGCCAAAGAGGTCGGTCTGAGAAAAATGTTCGGCGCGCACAGGCATCATCTTATCAAGCAGTTTCTCAGTGAATCGAGTCTCCTATCCCTCCTTGGGACATTAGTAGGGATATTGCTCATCGCACTCTCTCTTCCTGCCTTCAATCAACTCTCCGGAAAAGAGTTTAGCCTCAAGTATCTTGTGAGTGCACCCTCTATTATCGCATTGCTTGTCATCATTATTTTAACAGGATTTATTGCTGGTAGTTTCCCCGCCTTTGTTCTTTCCACTTTTCAACCAGTGACAACTCTTAGGGGAAAATTGGGACAAGCTAAACAGAGTGGATCCTTCCGGAAGATTCTGGTTGTTTTTCAATTTTCCATTTCGATATTCATGATATTGGGATTTATTGTCATTCTTCAGCAACTCGACTATATCAAGAACAAAGATTTGGGATTTGACCGGGATCATCTCGTGATCGTCAGAGGTGGTGGGCGGACAAATGATGCCCTCAGAGATAATATTTTGAAGGATCCTCATGTCCTTTCTGCCTCGCTTCCCCTAAGTATTCCAGGAGAGTTCACAGGTGACCAATCCTACTATCTGTCGGGGAAGGACCCGGCTTCATCGGTGAGAGCGTCTTTCTTCGGCATTGATTACGATTTCGTAAAAACATTCGACATGAAAATCCTCTGGGGGAGAGATTTCTCCAGAGAATACTCTACGGATGCAAACGATGCCGTTATCCTGAATGAAACCTTTGCCCGGCAACTCGGATTAGGCATGGATATCATAGGCAAACAGATCATTGATGTGTCAAACTCCGAATTCCGACCCATAGTGATTGGCGTGATCAAAGACTTTCACCATCAAAGCTTAAAGCTTAAGATCAATCCAATGATACTGTCTATTGAACCAGAACAATTCGCTTTCGTTGCAGCACGAATAACTCCTCAAAATGTTTCCGCAACTCTTGAACACATAGAAACGGTCTGGAAAGAACAGTTCCCGAACCGCGAATTCAACCACTATTTTGTGGATGACAATTATCGTCAGAGATACCCGGAAGAGGACAAAATGCAGGACATTTATCTGATATTCGGTTTTTTGGCTATTTTTGTCGCCTGTCTGGGACTTTATGGATTGGCCTCTTTCGCTACAGAGCAGAGAGCCAAAGAAATCGGAATCCGCAAGGTGCTTGGAGCCACAGTCCCTAATATCACTTTTTATCTGTCCAAAGATTTCTTAAAGCTGGTCTTACTGGCCAACATCATTGCATGGCCGTTAGGATTTTACGTGATGAATAACTGGCTGGACAACTTTTCCTACCGAATTGGAATAAAATGGTGGGTGTTTGTGGCATCCGGATTACTCGCTCAATTTATTGCAATTATGACAGTAAGCCAACAAGCTCTCAAATCGGCTCTATCTAATCCCGCGGATATCTTAAAGTATGAGTGATCCGGAACCCTCTTGGGGCTCCTCTTCCTCATAACGACGACCTATTTCCATGATATCATTTGGTTGTTATTTTTGTTATGATAATCGGAAAATTGGATCGAGGAGGACTTGGATGAGAAATCCTGCTAGATTTTTTCACTATCTCTTTGGCTGTCTTGTGATTTTAATTTTCAGTGTAGTGTCAATCTCTCCAGCTGCTGGCGCGCAACAAAAGGTCACATCCCCTGAAGATTTTTTTGGATTTCAACTGGGCAGCGACAGGAATATTGCACGTTGGGATAAGATCGTCGATTATTACTATCTACTCGAGAAAGAAAGCGATAAGCTCAAGGTCATCAACATGGGTCCCTCTACGGAAGGCAATCCCTTTTTGGTCGTCATTATCTCCTCAGCGGATAACCTGGCTAACCTAAGCCGGCTGCAGGAAGTAAACGCCAAGATCAGCGACCCGAGAGGTATCGAAGAGTCGGAGATAAAAAAGCTTGTCAAGGAGGGGAAAGCTGTCATCTGCCAATCCATGAGCCTTCATGCCACAGAGATCGG
>JBATYS010000576.1:0-4685 GCA_049674205.1 Candidatus Aminicenantaceae bacterium | reverse complement strand
GGGATGTTACCTTCCCTCCAGCCGTAACAAGCGTAGACCCTGAGATATTGAAGACGTATGAGGGGACGTATGTGCTTTCGGGTGGAGGGCAGTTCAAAGTTATGCCCAAAGGCGGTGTGCTCCTTGTGAATCTAGATGAGCAGGATGCAGTTAATGCGATGTTCAATGTCAAAAAGGTCGATGCAGGGACATATGATCAACTGAAAAGTCTGTCCGAGAAGGTTTTTATTTCTGCTCTATCAGGGAATTTTGATGAATTCGGGAAGGCTCTCTACGACCGCGACAGAATGCTGGGATTTCTTCGCGATCACATTCCCATGAGACTTGCCAGGCACAGGGAACGAACAGGCGAGATAAAAGAGGTTTTTGCTAGAGTGGCACTTCCCTCTGAGACCCGGGGAGAGAAATCTGCCCAGATTTTTGTGGAGCTCAAGGGTGAGAAAGGGATCATATATTTCGGCCTGATCTGGCGCAACTCGAAAATTGTAGGTATCGACGCCGTCATGGGCATCCCCGACCTCTCCATTCTTTTTCTCCCTTTGACCAGTACCGATTTTGCGGGCTACCATCTGGATATGGCCCGGAATTTTCGGATAAGCTTTCTTTTGAATGATGGAGGCAATGTCACTGGATTAATGCTCGAGAATGAAGATGGTCCCGTCAAAGCCCATAAATCGAAATAATTTAAGTAAAGTATGGATTATTCACGGACCGAGGCCAACCCACCCCACCCTAACATTAAGGTTGAGGAAGTGGCTCATGAAGCTGTAGTGAACTACTGCGAGTGAGCGACAACGAAGCCGATGCTGTAAGATCGGTTCGCCCGAAGGGTAAAAGATGCTGACAATAAGATATTGAGTGTTTTTTAAATCTTAATGTGTCAGCAGCTTTTATGAATAATTCATATTGGGTGGAACTATTTGGGAGGTGACACGTCTTATCTTCTGAGATTTGAATAAAAGTGGAGAACTTCGTGGAGCCCGAGAGTTGTGAAGACAGAATGAATGATGCTCGAGTTATTCAGGAAAAATTCGACGATCTGTACCAAGAATACAGGGTAGCTATTTACAGCTTTGCCTGTTATTTAACACAGAATTCAGGAGAGGCGGAGGACCTTTTCCAGGAGACTTGGCTTCGGGTCGTACATCACTTACCAAAAAAAGTCGAAAAAAGCAGCGCCAAAGCCTGGCTCTTCATGATTACGGCGAATCTCCACAAGGATGTTTTACGGAAGAAGCGGATCAGACGGGCATTCTTTTTCCAGAAAGCATCACGTTCCGTCCCAGATGAGGGCGCTTTTTCCTTTCTGTTTGGGAGCAGCATCCCCGGTGCTGCAAACGGAGCAAATCGTGTCGATATGAGACGGGATATTGCCCAGGCGATGGAGCGGTTGCCCGAGCGGCAGCGGGGAATATTCGCGCTCAGAGAGATCGAGGGTTTGAAGTACTCGGAAATCAGCGAGATCTACAAGATTCCGGTGGGTACGGTCAAATCTCTGATGTTTCGGGCGGTGAGAAAACTTCGCGGGGAGCTTTCCGCATATAATCCAAAAAGAGAGAGAGTCAAATGCGATGTAAAGACATTGAACGTTTAATCGTCGATGCCTCTGTTGGAGGCTTGAGCCAGGAAGAGCTAAGATCCAGCGAGGATCACTTATCCTCATGTTCAAAATGTGCTCGTCTCCAAGAGGGATTGGAGAGTATCCGTGTTTGCTTGAGGAATTCATCTAAACCTGTATTGCCCGATGACCTCATACAGAAGACACGAGAGCTCTGCTATGAGGAAATGAGGTCCCTTAGTGCCAAACAAAAAAAGGAGCGCCGCATCCGCAATCACTCCATACCCAAGCTCATCTGGGCAGCTATTGCCTCTCTCATTGTAATAACCGGATTCTTGTTGCTTCCCCTCATCAGGGACATTGAGCTGGAGCAGACATTTTCGTTCCCGGCCGTTGTAGTTCTCTTCTTTATCATCCAGAATGCGGCGATGCTTTTCTTTACACCCGTAATTCTCCAGAAGTTTCGATCGCACAATCATCATTTAGGTTCGGCATAAATGTGTGAAAATATCTTATATTTGAGATATTTGATTTTGTGTCCTTGCACTGAAACAGGACACGGAAGAGGAGGTTAACCATGGCAACATCAACAGGAAAAACCATAGCCCTTGTTTTATTAGTGGCGATTATATTTTTATTTGTGTGGCGGATAACGCCAGTGCTATTGGCTCCTTTTGGCGTCATCACAGGCGTCGCCCGGAGTTTTCATATCCCCGAAATGGATGATCTCTATATCGGTCCCCACATTTTCCGCTATTCCTCGTTTTCCCTTCTGTCCTTTGTCCTTCTTATCATATGGATTTTCGTTATAGTCTGGGTCTTCCGCGATGCTGAGCGGCGCGGCATGAACGGTGTGTTGTGGGCTCTGCTCGTATTTATAGGAAATCTGATCGGCTTGTTGATCTACTTGATCGTTCGCTCGGATTCACTGCCGTCTCAGACAGTGGAACCAAAGTTAAAGACGTGTCCCAGCTGCCAAAAATCAGTCGGGGCTGATTTTGCCTTCTGCCCCCATTGTGGCGCACGGATGGAGGGCGTATGCTCCTCTTGCGGAAAAGAAGTCGAAGAAGATTGGAAAGTCTGTCCCCACTGCGGCGAAAAGCTGAAGAACAAATGATTTTCTGATCCAAGTTCAATTTTGTCTAAAGGGCAGGTTTTAATGAAGGCCCACTCATCAACTCATATAATCGAGCAAGCCCTACTTGGCTTGAGGCCCGTGTGTTGATCGGGCGAGCTTTTGGGTTGCCAGAGTGCTCAGGATGACTGACACAGCGAAGACATAGATCCCCCACCTTACTTCGACTTTGCCAGAGATTCCCAACCTTACGATGACGACCAGCAGGGCCACGATGAATACATCCAGCATGGACCACTTGCTTACGAGACTGAGATAGTGAAGGAGCTTCTTCCTTTTTTCTTGGGACCAAAACCGGAAGTAATGGATCATGGAGAGCAAGAGAATCTTTACGACCGGGAAAAGGATGGTAAATACAAAAATGATCAGAAACAAGATGTATTCACCTTCCTTGAAGAGGGACGCCAGACCTGATTTTATCGAGAATGTATTTGTGTAGAATATCAGTTTCTTGAATGTCATAACCGGAGCAAATATCCCGATGGCAAAAGTGATTGAAGAAATCCACAATAGGAGATCGATGATCACGTGCTCCCAGATCTTTCCTTTTGACTGAGTGGAAGAGCTCATTTTTTTGGTGTGTTTTCTTCTTCCGCCATTCCGAGCTGTTTATACCACAGCCCTGAGAGTGGGTCAATTTTCACAATATTTTTGTGCTAGGGCAACCATTTGTACCATTTCATGTACATATACATAAGAGGTGATCGGGATCCGCAAAGTGTTGGGAGCCTCTGTTTCGAAGATTATTTATCTCCTGTCAAGGGAAGTAATTGTGCTTGTTTTTGTAGCAGTGTTTGTTGCCGCACCGATTGCCTTCTACACTATGCACAAGTGGCTAGAGAATTTTGCCTTCCGCATCGGCATTTCCCCGTTGATGTTTATCTTGACAGCACTCGCAACGCTTGCGATCGCTTTTTTGTCTGTGAGCATTCGGGCGATTAAAGCAGCCCAAGCCAATCCTATCGATTCGATCAGATATGAGTGAAGTGTTTCAACCTATTATAAAGACTATTGATCTTCTGTGAATTGACCTGATTTCTTGAGCTCGGATATGAGCCGTTTCACTTGTTTCTATTTTCTGGTCATCTCGTCATAAACCCATTCGATGTTCTTTTTCTTTGTCAGGAACTCACCCTGGTCCTGAATATAGGTGATGCTCGACAGGTCGATGGATTCCACAGCTTGTTCTTTTGTCTTTCCAGCTTTGATTGCAGCAGAGACTTCTTTTATGAGCACATTCAGGTAGTCGGCAAATTTGACGTACTCTTTCATGGTTGTAACTTTCCCATGGCCGGGGATGACCTGAAAGTCCGGGTGTTTTTCTGCAAGGGCTTGGATGGTGCGGACCCAGTTTTGTGTGTCTGAGCCGTCGTTCACATCGATATAAGGAGGCATCCCATGAAAAAAGAGGTCTCCGGCGTGGATCACTTTCGCTTTGTCAAAAATGACGATCGTATCTCCCGAAGTGTGACCAGGGCCGATATAAACAAGCCGTACAGTCTCGTCTCCCAATGTGATCGTCATCTCTGTGGCAAAGGTTTTGTTGGGCGCTCCGATACTTTCCGGTGTATCCTCGGGCTTCAATCCGGCCAGGAGGGATTTTTTGCAGTTTTGTTGGCTGATGATCTGAGCATCTTTCCCGATGATGGGATTTCCGCTGGTGTGGTCTCCGTGGTAATGGGTGTTGATCAGATACTCAATTTTCTTAGGACTGAGCTCTTTGATCTTGGCCATCACTGCATCGGCTGTTTTGGCATATTGAGCGTCTACAATGAGCAATGAATCCTCTCCCACAAATATGCCGATGTTACCTCCGGACCCATAAAGGCAGTAAACAGCACCTGCAACGTTTTCGATTGTGATGGGGATTTCTTCCTGTGCACCCAAGTGTAAAGAGCTGAGAATAAAACATAAAAACAGAATGAAGAATAAATTACGCTTTTTCATAGTTCTTTTCTCCTAATCTGAATAATCCAGGATAAGTTATTCATA
>JBATYS010000575.1:0-2560 GCA_049674205.1 Candidatus Aminicenantaceae bacterium | reverse complement strand
GGATCCGCATCCAGATCAAAGATAACGGGCCAGGAATTTCCAAGGAGAATCTGGATAAGATATTCATCCCCTTCTTCTCTACAAAAGATGGGGGTTCAGGAATCGGATTGAGCTTTTCCCGACAGATCATGCGTCTGCATAAGGGAACAATAAGCGTCCATTCCATACCGGATCATCAAACGATCTTTACTCTCAGGTTTTAAAATCCTGCATTAGTCGAGATCCCATTCTTGCAGATATTGGGGGACACTGACGGGCCAACTGAATTTGGCTTTAACCCCTTCCGCTATGCTGAAAGCCGCCTTTTTTTCCCCATGGGTGATGAACAGCCGCTTGGGGGGTGATTTGAAAAAACCGAGCCATTTCATCAGGGCATCTCTATCGGCATGAGCGGAAAAACCTTGGATCTGCCGAATTTTTGCTTTAACCGGATACGTGTTGCCATGGATCCGGACTTCGGGCGTTCCATCCAAGATCAAACGCCCCAATGTCCCGTGTGCTTGATATCCCACAAAAAGAACAGTGGATTCCTTTCGCGATATATTCTGGACAAGATGGTGTTTGATCCTTCCTCCCGTACACATGCCCGATCCAGCCATGATCACACAAGATCCTCGAATGGAGTTGATCGCTTTTGATTCTGCGACCGAATGCACTAACCTCAGACCCGGGAAACTGAAAGGAGATTCTCCTCGTTCAAAAAGCGACCGTGCCTCTGCATCGAGGTACTTTTTGTACCGCTCAAAAACATGTGTGATATCCACAGCCATCGGGCTATCGAGAAACATCATCAGGTAAGGGATTTGATCTTTTCGGGCAAGCCGACTCAGACAATACATCACCTCTTGTGCTCTTTCGATGGCAAAGGTGGGGATGATGATGTTACCCCCTGAGTTGATGGTATCGAGGATAACATCTCTAAGAATATTCGTTGCACTGCCATAATCCTCATGATTCCGGTCTCCGTATGTGGACTCCATGACCACATAATCGGCCAGCTCAAACACGGAGGGATCACGAACGAGAGGCTTGTCCCATTGTCCGATATCTCCCGAAAAGATAAACCGCCTGCGGCTCTTATTCTCTTCGACGATCAGTTCGACCATGGCAGCACCAAGGATATGCCCCGCATCATGGAGACGCATCATTACTCTATCATTGAGTGGATAGAGGGCATCATAGGGGACGTTTTTAACCAATGGGAAGGTTTTTTCCGCATCCTCTACAGTATACAGGGGGATCTCAGGATAAGGGCCTTTTCTCTTCTCTTTTTTATGGCGTTTCTTCTTGTAGGCCGCATCCTCTTCTTGTATCTTTGCAGAATCCATAAGTACGATCTCGAGCATTTCATGCGATGCCGATGTGGTCAAAATCCGTCCCGAAAATCCCTCCTTAACTAATTTGGGGACGAGACCGGAATGATCCAAATGGACATGCGTCAGAATAACATAGTCGATGTGCTTGGCGGGCACTGGAAATGGATCCCAGTTCCGGTTGACATACTCTCTCTCTTGATACAATCCGCAATCTATGATTATACGAAGTCCTCCTGCTTCTAATAAATAGGAAGATCCTGTCACCTGTTGTGTCGCACCCAGAAATTTTATTTTCACGATTGATTCCTTATCATCGAACTATTTTACGCCTGAGAAAAAAGTCTGGGCGATAAGGCCAGCTATGGGAGGGAAAAAAAAGGTGCATAGGAAACGGACAGATGTGAACTTCCATCCCATGATACCAACTTCCATAGGTACACGCGCGATCGCCCAAAGAGACCAAGCTGTCACATAGGCAACCATAGTTCCCAGTCCTGCCCCGGTTTTAAGGAGCCCCGCAGCTAAGGGCAAACTCACATAGGGTCCTCCAGGAGTAATCCCGCCGGCGATGGTCCCTATGAGTATTCCTCTGAGACCTGACTCATCCCCGATCCATCGGTTTATCTGTGCTTGCGGCAGTAACACTTGAACCATTCCAGCTAAAATAAACGCAAAAAACAGGAGTGGCAGAATTTCTATGGTCATCTTTAATGATAGCTTCAGTCCTGTGATGTGTTGCCCTTCCCCTTTGGAATATGCATAAAAAAGAGCCGCTATTGCAAGAACGGCCATGATCGCTGTCGGTATCAACATATTCGATCTCCCTTTTTTTTCCATTCTTTTATCTCTCGCGTGTGACCAATGGACAATCTGTCGGCAAAAGGATTTTACGTAGAAAAGATTTTATAATACCCAAGGCATCTAAGCAACATATTCATTGGACAGAACATGTGATGAGATTAATTGGATATTTATCCGGAATGAGAAACTTCACACTGGTTGTATTAAGATCAAGAATTCTGGATTTCCTCTTTTTCTTTTTCTTTATCTTCTTCCCAGAATGCCAGGCAACTGGTGTCGCAAAAGTGATGGACATATTCTGCCCCTTCTGCATGCAGTGCGGCTGCCTTAGGGATCATTTTTTTACACACATGACAGGCAATTTTTTCGTTGTCTTCGCTCATTTTTTAACCTTTCTCTAGAATATCATTTTTTATACCATCCAATTGAAATAATTTCAAGAT
>JBATYS010000574.1:0-7441 GCA_049674205.1 Candidatus Aminicenantaceae bacterium | reverse complement strand
TTCGATTCATGCAACAAAGCCATAGAATCCCTAATAAATCGGTCAATAACCATTGGAGATGAATTCAGGGGTGATTTTAATTAAGCTTTCTGTCCCGAATACAGGAGTGATTGAGGTATGCTGTCCCCTCCGAATTCGAATTTTACTCATAGCGCAAAGAATCTACGGGATTAGCCAGGGCGGCACGGACAACCTGGAAGGTAACAGTGATGAGGGCAATGAGCAAAGCCAGCACGGCTGCAAGAACAAACGTCCACACCGCAATACTTGTCCGGTAGGCAAAGTTCTCCAGCCACTTGCTCATAACATAATAGGCGACCGGCCAAGCGATCACATTGGCCAAGATCACCCACTTGGTGAACTCTTTGGAATAGGCAAAAACGATGCGTGCGGAAGAAGCCCCCAAAACCTTCCGAATCCCGATCTCTTTGGTTCTTTGCTCAGCCGAGAAGGCCACCAAGCCAAACAATCCTAAACATGCGATGATGATGGAAAGAATCGAAAAGGCGCTCATCAGTTGCCCGGTCCGCCATTCAGTCTTATAGAGATGATCCAGGTCGTCATCCAAGAAAACGTATTCAAAAGGCCGCTCGGGCACAAACTCCTCCCATTTGTCCTTCAAGAAGGCCAAGGCCCGCCCGATGTCCCCAGGATTCAGCCGAACAGAAAGAAAACGCGACCTGGTTCCTCCTGCCGTTAGATGCCTGATTCCGATGGGCTGGATGCGCTGGTGAAGCGAATGGAAATGGCTGTCTTTGAGAACGCCGATCACGGTCAACGTCCTGTACTGGTCTTTTTCCGGTCCTCTAATCCGTTGGCCGACAGGGTCTTTCAATCCCAGCATTCGCACACCTGTCTCATTAAGAACGACTGTGTCCTCCTCCCTGGAAGGATCCATAGAAAAATACCGCCCTTCCACGAGATCCAGACCAAAAGTCTTGACAAAATCGTGATCGGTGATGAACGTGCCCATTATGTGTGTCTCATCTCCGTGCGCATCCAACTGTTTATAAGCCAAGTAAGCAAAGGCCTTTCCAGGATATGAACTGGATATGGAAGCGCTCAGGATCCAAGCGTGCTTCATGATCTCCTGCTTGAAAGCTTCTTGTTTCTGCGCTAATACATGGGCGCGGGGAATCATCACAATGTGTTCCTTATCAAATCCCAGCTGCTTTTTCCGGACAAACTGCAGCTGGCTGTACACAACAAATGTCCCAACCAGAAGGACAATAGTTATGGAAAACTGAATCAGCACAAGCCCATTCCGGACGAACGGATTCTTGATCTCGGCTTGGAGCTTGCCCCTGAGAACCGAAATCGGACGGAAAGATGTCAGGAAAAAAGCCGGATAGATTCCCGCCAAAAATCCGACAAAAAGGATGACGCCGATTGTTACAGGCAGGAACCACCAGTGACTGAAAAACGGAAGATCAATTTCTTTGGCGGCAATCCTGTTGAATAGAGGAAGAAAAATCTCCACAAGAGCAAGAGCGATCGCCAAAGAAAAAAAGCTCAGCAGAGTGGATTCGATCAGGAACTGCCGGATGAGCTGTGCGGGGCGAGAACCAAGAACTTTCCGCATACCCACTTCCCTCGCCCGGATGGCGGAGCGAGCCGTAGAGAGATTCATGAAGTTGATGCAGGCGATAAAGAGGATGAAGATGGCGATTATAGAGAAAACAATGATATACCTGGAATCACTGTTAGGCTCCATCTCATGTATCATATGGGAATGGAGATGAATATCAGTGATCGGCTGGAGGTGAATCTTGGAAAATCCACCCGAAGCCAGATCTTCTTCATAGGTGAAACCTAAATTGGCCTCGTAATGAGGAGCAAAGTATTTCTCGATGATATTGATCAATTTGAGATCAAGCACGGCGGGGTCTACACCCTCCTTCAGGAGGACATAGGTATAGAGGTTGGGCCAGAGCCATTCTTGACTGATACTTTGATTGAAGGTCAGGAGAGAACCGATAAAATCGAAATGGAAATGGGAATTTCGTGGGATATCCTCGGCCACTCCCGTGATGAGGAGGTCTACATTCTCACCCATACGGAGAGTTTTTCCGACTGGGTCTTCATCGCTGAAATATTTCTCAGCCATTGATTGGGTGATGACCAGTGTGCGTGGTCTATTGAGTGCGGTTTTGGGATCGCCGGAAAGGAGAGGGATAGTGAGGACTTCGAAGATGTTTGCATCGGCAAAGACCACACGACTTTCGTTGAAGCCTTTATCCTGGTAGCGGAAAAATCTTGGGCTGTCGTCGCTGATGCGTGTCGCATGGAGGATTTCTGGAAATTCATCGAGCAGTGCCTTCGCCAGTGGAGCGGGACTCATGGCAGTAAAATATTCTTTGCCGCCACTCTTGCCATGTTTTATGACTCGGTAAATCCTGTCGACATTTACGTGGTAACGATCGAAGCAGAGCTCGTCCATGACCCAGAGCAAAATGAAGAGTGTGCAGGCTATCCCGACGGACAAACCGGCGATGTTGATGACAGTGTAGATCTTTTGCTTGCGCAGGATACGGAGGGCGATCGTCAGGTAGCTTTTAAACATTTTTCGCTATCATTTTAACCTACATTTCCTATTTTAATCAGCAATAAATATGCCAATATTACCTCCTGGGATTTTCGAATGCTTATTTAACACTATATGTCCATTCTCGAACAACATATGTACGCATCAGAACAGAAATAAATATTCCCCATATCAACTTTACAAAAGAGTATATCCGGGATTCCATCGGTTTATAATTCACTCTAAATACATTGTTCTATAAAATAGAGAATTTCATATTTTTCGTTTCAGGACAATATATTTCATAATTTTAAAATCTTTATATGATTATTTAGACCTGGCTATTCTGAAACCTGAATTGTTACATCTATTGTTTGACAAATAATCATCACGGGCAAATACACGTATTTCAAAAGCATTTCCCCCCCATCTACCACCTCGGATTACCCGGTTAAAACCGGTTGATTTATACGTATTTTTTTGACTCTTGCTGCTGTAGCTCCCGAAATAATCGCAGCACCATTCCCATGCATTTCCACTCATATCATACAAACCCAGATTATTAGGTTTAAAACTTCCTACGGGTATTGTTTTCTTATGGAATTCACCCTTTTCGAGGTATGAAAAATCACCTCTATCCGCATCAAAATTAATCTGTGATGACCGAGCGATGTTTTCCCCATTTCCAAACAGTATTTTCTTCCCCCTTTCTCGTGCCGCATACTCCCATTCTGCTTCTGTCGGAAGACGATATCCTTTCACTTTTTTTATGTCCTCTTTTGGGTTCCCATGTTCATCAAGCAATTCTTCTGTGTCTATATCATAAGCAACAGGAAGATTTTCTCTATTACTCATCCAATTGCAATAGTGTATAGCATCGACCCAGGAAATGCAGATAACAGGGTCCATATCGGATTGTTCAAAGCCAGGATTCTGCCAGTAAAAATCAACAGAATAATCCCATGTATTATTATCAGTTTTCCAGTATCCCGAGCCGCCGTAAAACAGAATTTTCCTTGAAATCTCAGCAATTTTAGTCTTATTTCTTTCTTTAGCTTCGTATAGCCTCCTGATTTCTTCTAGTAATTCAAGCTGTTTCTGCCAGTCTTTTGGACCTTCTGCCGATGTCTCGTATGCGGTTTCTTTGATAAAAACCCTGAATTCTTTGACTGTCACCTCATACTTTCCCAGGTAAAAATCATCAACTTTGACCTGATGAACGGGTTTCTCATTGTCCTCCCCTTCGTTAAAAACATCTCCCATCTCGTAGACGCCGCCTTTTACAAAAACCATGTTATCTGGATGAGACTGCTGCTTACAACTCATCAGTAATAAAATCCATAAAATAATTATTCCTATAATGCTCATTCTGTTTGTGTGTTTCATTTTAACCACCTTTCATTATATTAGAAGCTGTTCCCCGCAGTTCTTCCGTTTGGCCGGCATCTGCCTCTGCTCTGCGTTTAATACCCAACAAACACTTACGCATCGCCAAGATTTCAAAAACATCTATGAATGCCACCGCAATAATATCAAGAGGATGTTCTATGTGATACTTTGCCCGCAGGCGTGAAACTAATTTTGTATGTTGACCATCAATTTTATAAAGCCCCCATGACCATGTTGCACCATGCCAAGGACCTTTCTCGAAAATCCAGCACATTGATTCATTCGGATTCATCTTTAGTACTCTCAAGCCATTATGAGGACCAAGCGGGATTAAATCACCAACCTTTAAATCTTGGTATTCCATAAGAATTACCTCAGAACTTGGGATGCCGGCGTTATCCAGCTTGTCAAATCCGTACAATCCTGCTCTTTTATATCCCATCTGACTTAACCAGGGCCAGATCTTTTCCGGAGGTGCTTTTATTTTTACAGCCCGGGTGGTATTAAATCCGGGACCATCTAAAAGCTCATCACCCGGCATATACCGTGCCACATCTTCATTAGATGCCCCCCATGTATGTTGCCATTCACGGAACCACACAAAATATAAAATGAGGAATACCCCAAGTACAATGATCCCATATTTAAATAAAATGAGTATTTTCCTCAAAATCGGGCGGAGTTTAAACACAAACCTGTTCATCCTGCTTTCAAGAACGAAATGATTATCGCTTATCATGCTACAGTTCGTTAATTTACAAAATTTTGATAAATATTATTCCTGAAATAATTACGCATCGTACCAGTTCTAGTCAATGGGAATTAATTACCAAATTTTGAATAGTAAATATTCCCTATTCGATAAACTGTACTTGCATTCTCAAAAAAATTCCTGTAATTTTGATGTTCAATTGCATCCCTGTCTATTTTATGGGGAAGATTGAAATGGAACATGTCTTAATTTTTCTGTTGTCTATTATTCTGATCGCTGGTTTGTGGGCAGCATTTTACTCTTTTTATACGTATAAAACGTACAGGTTTCCGTTTTTACGATATCTTGCCTATTACATAATCTGTTTTAATGCATCTGTTTTTCTTTATCAAATCTTAGGTTATATAAACATAAACCTGTTAGGACAAAATGCCTCAGCAATGCATCCTGTGCTTGTTGCTGCTGTCAACATCAGTGGATTATTTGTTCAGGTAGGATTGACATATACATTCATCCAATGCATTTCCGGATTGAGAGGCAAAAAGCTACCGAAGGGTTTTTTCCAAGTTTTTTTTACTGCTGTAGCCATATTTTTGTGCTGTTACATCATTGGAATAATCAATATCATTAGAAATCCCGATTCCCAATGGCTCGCTATCACATTCACCATTCTGACTGCATTAATGGTTATAACAATTAATGCATTTCTGGTAATGTTACTGATAAGTGGAAGAAGGATTCAAAACGTTTCAAGAAAAAAATCTGTCCTGACATTCGGATGGTTATATCTAACACCTTATGTATCTTATTTTATCGCTACTCTTCTTCCACAACAAATTTCCAAGTTTGCCGCATCAGGAGCACTGTTTCTGTTTAATATTGTTCCGATTATCTGGATTCATGGATTCTTTTCGAAATATTACGGGGTTATGGGAATTATAGAGAACAGGTTGTTGCTGAACAATTTTGCACAAAAACATGATATTTCCAAAAGAGAATTGGAAGTTATCGAACTGTTACTGCAGGGGAAAAGCAATAAGGAGATTGAGGATATTCTGTTCATATCCTTTAATACGGTAAAAAATCATATTTATAATATCTATCAAAAACTCGGTGTAAACAGCCGGGGACAGCTGATGTATTATATTCTCGAAGCAAAAAGCAAAACGGATATGATAAGTGACTAATCCCCACTTCCTGATTTACTCTTCACTTTGTAATATTTCATACTACGGAGAGCAAATTTTGTCCATTAGATATTTTTCTTTTAAGATCTCATACGGAGTTTTTCCCTTAAAGCCTTTTTACCCATATCAACTTTTTAAGTTTTAAAAGCTAATTATTTCAATTCGTCAGGCTTCAATGTTTCAATAATTTTAGTATCTACCCAGTATACATCACCATTTCCGGATCTATCGCTGTTAAAGAAGAAGTACTTACCATCAGATGTTATAAATGGTATCCAGTCGAAACCGGATGAATTTATTCCTTCACCCATATTAATCGGTTCCGTCCATGAGCCGTTCGGTATTCGAAATGTGATATAGAGATGTGGCGTGAGGATTACAACGAGTTTCGGCCTCATAGTTCACTCGGAGGCTTGACGCCACGGCAGTTCGCTGAGAGTGTAAAAGGCCAGAAAACTATACTTTTGACTGGACCAGTTTTTGGGTAGGCCTCCTGAACCTAGGATTCTAACTCTGGGGGTGGTACAATGACTGGGGGCAGGTCAATGAGGAAGAATCGATCCAGCATCTTTATTATTCTCATTTTTCTTTCTGTAGTATTTCTCTCTTCGACTTTGGCTATTTCCCAGACGGTCGAGCATCGGGAAAAAGCCCCGAACGAGGGGCAGCCGCCACAAAAAGTCATGGATGCCATCGGCGTCAAACCCGGAATGGTCATCGGCGAGGTGGGAGCTGGCCGCGGACGGTATACTGTTCATCTCGCGATGCGGGTGGGCGAGACTGGCAAGATTTTTGCCAACGATATCAACGAGAGAGCTCTTGGCTTTCTCCGTGAGCGGTGTGAGCGGGACGGTATTGAGAATGTTGAAACCGTCCTTGGGAAGGTCGATGATCCCCTTTTTCCCAAAGGGACCCTAGACATGGTCATCATGGTTTGGGTATACCATCACTTAGATAAGCCGATCGAACTGATGAAAAATCTCATCCCCAGCCTCAAGCCGGGAGCTACGGTCGTTATTATCGATCCAGATCCGGAAGTTGAGGGAGAAAAAGACTCGCACAGGCCGACGACAAAAGCGAGTGTAGAACAAGAGGTTGAAAATGCAGGCTTTGAGCTCATCCGTGTGGAGACCTTCCTGCCCAAGGATAACATCTTCATTCTGAGGGTAAAAACCATGTGATCACCCATAATTTAAAGACACATTATCCGCATGGATTCTGGTTGAGCACATACATAGTACTGAGGCAGTATTCAAAATAAGCATCAATCCAAAGGAAATAGAGCCCCTGTTGTCTATCGCTCAATCGTTGTCTGGAGTTGGAGATAATTCGCCACATCCCCAATGAGATCCCTGACGCACAGGGAAATGATGTAATCCTCGGGTTCGACATACATCTCGGCAATGTAGGGATAAGAGCTTTTTAAAGCGATTTCATAATCCGATGCCGGGATCTTGATATCCTCCTCAAGTTCATGACAGGGAGATAGACGATTCCGGCTATCCTTCAAGGCAATGTAGGCCTTGATTTTCCCGACATACGCATCCCCTTCAGAGTATAGAATCAAATTTTTGATGGGGATGAGGAGTTTTATCTTCAGCAAAAGCCTCTTAGAGGTTGCCATGGATT
>JBATYS010000573.1:0-2869 GCA_049674205.1 Candidatus Aminicenantaceae bacterium | reverse complement strand
AGCACCGAATGGATTCTTATTTTGTTTTCTGTGGCTGTCGCTCTCTTTGGAATATTTCTTGCCTATATTTTTTACATTAAAAAACCGAAAACACCCCATAATATTGTTGCTAAGTTCCCCTTTCTCTACAAGTTGCTTTTCAACAAATATTATGTGGATGAGATCTATAATGCTACGATCGTCCGCCCTCTCGTGAAAGGATCTGAGATTGTATATGACAATTTTGACCTGAAAGTCATTGATGGGACGGCAAACGGCTTGGCAAAAACAACCGGGTTTTTTGGTAAATTTTTCAGTTATTTCCAGACAGGTTTGATCAAAGACTATGCTTTGATATTCCTCTTGGGAGTCATACTCTTGTTAGGATATATACTCTTTTAGAAAATGAACACATCAATTTTAAGCATCATCACATTTTTGCCGCTGGCAGGGGCTCTTCTGCTTATTTTTATTAACAAAGATAAGGAAAATCTGCTGCGCAATATCGCTTTAATCCTGACTTTAGTGACATTTGTCATTTCTCTTTCTCTCTATTTCAATTTTGATGACCAGAATCCGGATCCGCAGTTTGTGGAGAAGAGTTCGTGGATAGGATACGGGATCGATTATCATCTTGGAATCGATGGCATCAGCCTGCTCCTCGTATTGCTCACAACGTTTCTAATGCCGATCGCCATTCTCGCATCATGGAAATACATTGGAAAGAGAGTCAAAGAATACCTGATATTTATGCTCCTTTTAGAGACGGGTATCATAGGAGTTTTTGTTTCGCTTAATCTCTTTCTGTTCTATGTGTTCTGGGAAATTACTCTCATTCCCATGTACTTTCTGATCGGTATTTGGGGAGGAAAACGGCGTATTTATGCGACCATCAAATTTGTCCTCTTCACGATGTTCGGCAGCCTACTGATGTTGGTGGCGATGTTTTTCCTCTACTCCATGTACTATAAAGCCACTGGTGTGTATTCCTTTAATATTTTCGATATGTACAAGCTTGTTTTGAATCCCAGCATTCAAATATGGCTTTTTCTGGCGTTTGCACTTGCTTTTGCTATCAAAGTCCCGATGTTTCCGCTGCATACCTGGTTGCCTGATGCTCATGTGGAGGCACCCACAGCAGGGTCGGTTATCCTGGCAGCTGTGCTCCTAAAAATGGGAGCGTATGGTTTTCTCCGGTTCGCCATGCCACTCTTCCCAGACGCCCTAACAAAATGCCTTCCATATCTGGGAGTATTGGCACTTATAGGGATTATCTATGGGGGTCTGATGGCCCTGATACAGAAGGACGTTAAATCACTTGTAGCTTACTCGAGTGTTAGCCACATGGGACTTATCATGCTGGCGATTTTTGCCCTGAATATGGAAGGAATCCAGGGCGGTGTCTACCAAATGCTCAACCATGGGTTGAGTACGGGTGCGCTGTTCTTGTGTGTCGGGATCCTTTATGAAAGAGCCCACACAAGGCTCATCAAAGATTTTGGAGGTGTCAGTAAACAGATGCCCGTTTTTGCAGCCTTCTTCTTGATCTGTATGCTCTCATCGGTGGGCCTCCCGGGACTGAACGGTTTTGTTGGTGAGATATTGTGTCTCTTCGGCATCTTCAAAGCCAATAATCTTCTGGCTATCCTCGGAGTGACAACTGTAATCCTTGCTGCGGCTTATCTCCTCTGGATGTTCCAGAGAGTGATGCACGGTCCTATCACAAATGACAAAGTCAATAATTTCACAGATCTTAATAAAAGAGAGATCGCCTATCTCTTACCCATCATTATTATGATGTTCTGGATGGGTATTTACCCTCAGCCATTCCTTAGGAAGATGGATGCATCCATTAATAAGCTCGTCAATCAAATCAATCAAAAGAAAACGTTTTTTACAGAAGCCCAAAAAGAAAACAAGCTCCTATGGGATATAAAAACATTGGAGAACGCGACTGAGCACCATCAAGAGAAAGAAGAGGCAGTCCAATGAATAGTCTGAATGCTCTGTTCCCCCTTCTCACTCTCATCGTGGGTGCACTCCTGGTAATTCTTCTCGAAGTTTCTGTAAAAAGGGAAAATAAGACGTATTTAGCATACATTTCGATAATTTTCCTGATGATCTGTGGCTTTTTTTGTGTCCAATCTTGGGGGAAGGATTTTTCTTATTTCAACAACCATCTCTATCTTGATAACTTCGCTCTTTTCTTTTCTTTTGTTTTGATCATTGCCACTATACTGGTGATCCTCATTTCCATGAAATATCTCTCTCTCCAGAATATGAACATCGGAGAGTATTATGCCCTTCTCCTTCTAGCTCTATCAGGAATGCTGATCATGGTGTCATCCAGCGACCTTATCGTGATCTTTTTGGGATTGGAAATCCTTTCCATGTCCAGTTATACGCTTGCTGGGCTGAAGCGTGGCGATCAAAAATCATCGGAAGCGGCTCTCAAATATTTTCTGTTGGGGAGTTTCGCTTCGGCTTTTCTCGTATATGGCTTGGCACTTCTCTATGGGGTCTCCAACTCCACTAGCATTGCAGCGATCATCAAGCATTTTCAAGCCGAGGCGAGCCTGAGCTTCATGGCATATGCTGGATTGGGTTTGGTCATCGTAGGATTCGGTTTTAAGATCGCTGTCGTTCCCTTTCATATGTGGACTCCTGATGTCTATCAAGGCGCACCCACGCCGATCACGGCATTCTTTTCGATCGGGCCTAAGGCCGTTGGCTTTGCCGTTCTTGTAAGGTTGCTGTATCCATTCTGGCGGGTCGCTTTTAACTCAGAAATCATATTCTCTCTCCTCTGGATCATAAGTGCTCTCACCATGATCATCGGGAATCTTATCGCTCTTAGGCAGACAAACATCAAGAGGATGCTGGCCTACTC
>JBATYS010000572.1:0-2143 GCA_049674205.1 Candidatus Aminicenantaceae bacterium | reverse complement strand
TCGATCGCTGCTGCTGGATCTTTTTCGTAGAGCTCAAGCGCGGTTTTGTCGATGATCGGTGTTCTTTCGATAGCTTTGGCCTCCCATTTTTCTTGGGCTTTTTTTACATCTTCTATGGCGTAGGAGTAGAGCACCTGAGTGTGGAAATCCACATAGTCCGAGGCCCATCTGGCTGAATCTCTGCTGAAGACATAATGATCGCCGACCTGGAAGGATTTTGGGATCTCAGTAATCCCGCAATACAGCGGCATGTAGGCAGCCGTATCCTGGGCTCCGAAAGACAGCCATACGATCCCTCCTATCGGGTTGGGCAGCCAATCCCTGCATTGGGTCACAGTAGTGTATTCCACATTGTTCACACAGATGCAGCGCGGTCCGTTGTATCTCTGTTTATCCACCATAAAACCTTTGTACCAGTTGGGATTTTGGAAGGGACCACCCTTAATGCCCTCAGTCGGGTCGAATTTGGCACCCTTATATTTATCCCTTGTGATGTCCATGACATCTTGAACCGAGAGCTTCTTGTCCGGTTTCACAGAAAAGGGAAGGTCCATCCCCTCTGTGTCCGGTCCGAGGTTTTGGGAAGGTGCCACGATGTTAAAAAACCGCCACAAACGACCTCGTCTTCCCTGGGAGCTGTCCGCACTCCCTGGGCTCGGAGAATAGGCTCTTTTCCAGCTGAAAGGCTTACCGCTTTCAGGGTCATATAGGCCTAATTCAATGGCGTAAGAGATGGCATTCGCAGAGCCCATAAAGTAGTCTTTGTTATCGAGGTCGATCTCACCGATGCGGGATTCATTGGGTGTCACACCAACATGATCATCAGGAATCCTTTGCGCACACCAGACAGCACCCGGCTTACCGTTCTCCGGGGTCCAAAGCGGGCCCACCGGCATGATCTCGAAGATCCACGCCTCATTAGGGTCTGTCACGGCCAGCATCTCTCCGGCGTCGTTAAATCCATAGCCGTAGGTTGTGGCCAGGTCGCCCATCACCTGGATAGCCTCTCTTGCGGTCTTTGCTCTCTCCATGGCAACCAGAGTAAGCATCGTGAGATCAAACTTGGCCGCAGGTGTGGGATTTCTCATCTTTCGATTACATCCGATTGTGGACTCTCCCAGTGCCACCTGGTTTTCGTTCATATAGCCGAACATTCCATGGATATAGGCATACGTATGAGCCAACTCAGGGATGTCCAATCCTGTGTAATCGTCTTTGTACTTTTCCCACTTCAGGCCCTGTTCGAGCGGCCAGGTGACATACTGGTTGACATGATAGATCTTGCGAACAGCGTCCTCTTTGTGGTCTGCGGCCGGTACAAAACGGAACGTCCAATCACAAACGCCGCAGTCACACGTATGTGTGCTCATGACCGAGCCGTCTGTCGAGGCATTTTTTCCCACAAGGATCGAAGTGCATCCTTCCCATGCTTCATACTGCGCAGGCTCACACTCCTCGACTTGAGAAACAACAGCGCTCACTACAGCCAATGATACAAACAAAATACAGAAGAAAAGGATTGCTCTTTTTAGGTTCAATTTACACCTCCAAAAATCATTTAACCTGAACTATTCATAAAAAATGTCGATACCTATTATAACTGACTCAATATCAGAATTTTACATTGTTTTTTCGGAATACTCATTTAGGCATTTCTTATTCTTTTTTTTTATAATCGACATTTTTTACCCTACGGGCGCCGACCCAACCTAACCCGCTGATCTCACTACAAAGTCTTCGTTGTAGCCCGGGTAGGTTGGGTCGGCTCGCGGTAGTTCACTACAGCTTCGTGGGCCACTGCCTCGCCTTTGCAGCAACCTCAACTCGTGAATAATCCAGGTTAAAACCAAATTCTATAAAAAATCAGTCCAATAAACAAAACATAAATCTATTTTTTCTTCTCGGGCTTTGCTTTTGGTGGTGGTGGCGGCGGTGCCACCGGTATGAGGTTATTGTGCTCTATAACCACCCTGTTCCACCATTCAGGAGTTTGCACCCGTCCTGGCTTTCTTTTCTCGGTATCGTAGGTGCCGAAGTGGTTATATTTGACCAACAATTGATCACCCAATTTCCACCAGCCATCTACAGAACTCCTGGCATTACTCAAAGTGAAATCCGTGATGAATTCGATGGCTTCTGCCGG
>JBATYS010000571.1:0-2263 GCA_049674205.1 Candidatus Aminicenantaceae bacterium | reverse complement strand
TAACGAAACCATTTCAATCGTTGTCTGGGTTCTGCTCGTTGCTTATGTTGTGTCTTTCCTCTACTGGCTTTACACTCAGTTTTTTCAATAGCACAAATTTTTGTGAGGCAGTTTCTAAAATTTCACCATAAGGATATAATCCACAAGCTTGTCGTAGTGCCCGGCAAACCTCTCTACCCTATCCATGATGAGTCTATGACCGAATAATTTGAGGTCAATGGCTGATGTATAGAGATAATTTATAACTGCGCGCGCATGGACTCCCTTCAAGGATTCGATGGATTTATAAAGAGCTAAGGCTTCCTCTTTAAACTCAGGGATGTAGATATCAGAGGGGGCGATGAATGTCTTCAGTTTTATCGCAGGAAAGATGAGATTCCTGGCCACGAACGTCTGTCGGAGAATATCCTTTGTCTCCTCCACTTCATCCTTTCTGTAAATTCCCGTTTCTCTTGAAGGAATGGGAAGGAAGGAACCCAATTCATCGAACACATCTTTCTTATTCCATTTGCCATAGATCCATCCTACATACGGAATGAGTATTCCGCTCTGGAGGAAATTTGATAATTTTTCTTGCAGTTTGGATCCGAAAAAGGAATCCTGATAGTTATCACGCTGTTTTCTTCTTAGGTCCTCCAGAAAGTGGCGGAGTCCATACATGAATGATCCCATTATGGTAGGCACCTGCATCAAATCCAGAAAGGAGATCGGATCAACCCGCATGCCATCCTCCTCTTTTCCTTCGCAGACTCTGTAGATTTGATTTTTTTCTCTCAGTACTTTTTGACAATATGATTGAATGTAGCTCTGTTCCTTCAGGGGCAAATTACGGATGATGAACAGCAGGTCGACATCATCCTCCTCCAGGGGAATGCCCCTCAACCAGCTGCCGCGCAAATTAATAGATACAAAGTTTTTGCCGTAGTCCTTCTGAAATTTTGCGCCGGCCTCCATGAGAGTCTCTTCGAGATGTACAAAAAGGCCGTTCTTTCTGTACGGATTCTCCGGATCAAAGTAAGGAAACAGGAAATGTGTGCTCGATTCCAAATAAAACCGTATTTTTTTTTCGGTGACCTTTTTATCTAAATGAAGTTTGTACATTCGGATGCTCCGGCTCGCTATAATTTTAATTTTATTCCTTTATGTTTTCAACATTGAAAAAATAGCCGCGTGTGTGTACATTAATTGTACTCGAAGAAATGTGAAAAACGATGATTATCTATACAGATGACAGAGATTATGCGGAACAAATTCTTCCGGGCCTGGGACCGTGGACGCCCCATGACACGAGTGCTGTAGATCCGAATCTTCACCATTTGAAGAAAAAATTGTTTCAGACGGGGACTGTGCATACGAGTGCGAGCGATAAACATGGGAGATGGCCCCTTGCACTCGTGGTTAAACACGCTTCATCATCTCATTTTGATCATTTGGTCGGGTTGAGCCAAAAGGATATCAAATTGCCCGATGGAACTCTGTGCCTAGCTGGATCGGGTAGCAAATTCCATGGGCAGAGGCAACGGCCCTGGTCGGCACTCGAGGGAAACATACATTTGGCGGTTTACCTCTCTCCTCATCGGATCATCAAAAATTTTCATTCAGGATTTCCCATCCTGGCAGCCCTCTCTCTCATCGACGCTTTAGATGCGTTCAAGTCCCTAAAAGACCGGGCGAAAATTAAATGGGTCAACGATATCCTCATCGATGGAGCAAAGGTCGCGGGTTTCCTGGTCCACACACAAAGCGTAGAGGATACAGTTCTTACGGCTATATTGGGTATCGGGCTGAATGTGGAGAAAGCACCCAAGATTAAGCCTGATCCCTTCGTTCCCAAGGTGGGCTCCTTGAGAAATTTTGTTCAGGAAGAATCAGCCTTGAATCTAGAAAAAGTTCTCTTCCAGCTTCTCCACTCCTTGGATAAAAATTATGATCTTTTGCTCAAAGGCCAGTATTCTATGCTCCTCAAGTCTTATAGAGAGCGTTCGCTTGTGATCGGCCATCAAGTGAAGATCGTGTCCGACACTCCAAGCAAAAAATCCCGGGAAATCATTTCGGGGACAGTCATTGCGATCGGCGAAAACCTCGAGTTGATCTTAAAAGGCCACCATAAGCCTGTAACATCCGGGAGATTGATCCTCACCTGATATTTGACTTGAAAGTCAGATGCTCAACTCTCCAGCCCTGTCTTTTTAGTTTCTTCCACCCGTCGTAAATCCCTGTCAAACAAGCAGTCCAAGTGTAATTTTACCCATATGATCTTTGG
>JBATYS010000570.1:0-2100 GCA_049674205.1 Candidatus Aminicenantaceae bacterium | reverse complement strand
GGCTGTGCTGTTTCTTTGAAGTTTCTCGGATTTTGCCAGTGGTCGATCACAACTTCAGAGTATTGTTTCCTGGCCTGTTCCAGGATCATTTCCTGCAGCTGTTTGGCGAATTTCTCGAGGTCTTCTTTGTTTGACATTGTCTATTGTCTCTTATTTGTCCTGGACTAAGAACATGGGATTTTAAAGCATGCATAAAATCTAAACGTCAATTTTACCCAACTATTATACCAAAAGGACAACTCTTAATGTCAATAAGTTCACAGGATTTTCTCTGTTCGGTCACGTTGGGCGGAAAGAGTCGAGTACATCTTGAAGGGCTCCTGCAAACCTTCTGATTTTTTCCTGGGTCATACCCGCATACCCGATCCGGATGCAGCCAGGAGCGCCAAAAACAGATGCGGGAACGGCGCTGAATTTTCCCATGTCCAGGGCTTTCTCGACAAATACTTGATCGTCGACATTTATGTCAGCTGGCAATCGGGCGAGCACGCTGATCGCGCCCGATGGAAAATCCTTGTCCCTACCGGCGAGAGTGAATCCCTTCTCTTCGAGTATTTTGATGATGAGCTCGCACCTTTTCCTGAGTTCTTGTTTGATTTTTGTAATGATTCTTGGAGGCCTTCCATTTTCCAAGTCGTTCACTTCTTCTTTTAGGATCTCTATCAGGATCTGTTGCCCCATGACGTTGGGAGATGAGGAGAAGGAACGGATCATCTTTGACATCCAGGAGTTTGTAAAGGTCTCATCCGCAGCAATTCCATACCCGATTCTTGCTCCCGGAATCAGATATTCTTTGGACGCCGAACTGATGACGATCGTTCTCTCCGGAGCGTATGCCAGCATGGACTGGGGAGTTCCTTTATACCGGAGCGTTCCGTAGACTTCGTCAGAGATGAGTATCAGATCCATTCGTCTTGCCAATTCGGCCAGTTGTTCCATCTCGCTTTCAGAGAGAACATCTCCCGATGGATTTGTGGGAAAGTTGATGAGCAGTGAAGTGATTTTCTGTTGTTCGATCTGCCTTTGCACTTTTTCAAAATCGGGATTGTAGTTTTCGTCAAAGAAATCGAGGATAATTGGATTTCCCCCCGCGTTGAGGATGATCCCTCTATAGTTACTCCAGTAAAGGGGAAGAAGACCCACGTTTTGCTGGGAGGCCACAAGATGCATCACGATCGAAAGCCCTTCTGTGGCTCCTGTGACGATCGCCACATTTTTTTTGTGTAATCCGTCCGGAGGAATCCCCGGTTTTCCCTTCAATCGATAGGTCAGAGTCCAGAATCGGCCGACCAATTCCCGCAGTTCTTCCAAACCGGCAGAAGGACCATAGTAGATTTCCTTGTCGGGATAAATGTCGAGGATCTGGCCCTGATCGCTGCGGATAAATTCGGGATTTTGTTGCGCGATGACCTTTGCTTTTGCGGCGATAGCGGGAATTATTGGTTCGGAGGAGATGGTCTGGCGGATGCCATCAGGCATAGTAGAGAGGGCGATCTCCAGGATGGGCGTTTTTTGCTTCGTTGTATTCATGATTGTTCTCCTGATTTATAACCCGGTATTATTCACGAGCTAAGAGGCGGGTTGGGTCGGATGCTGCCTCGCTTTTATCAATAAATATTCCGGATCATTATTTATCTAAAAGAGATGCGATAACGTCTCTGACATCTTGCATGGCAAATCCGTATTGTCTTCGCAGGCGTCCGAGTGACATGTCCATGGAGATGTTATGTGGGAGGCCGAGTGTGTTGGCGATTTCCCGTGCTGATAGTCCTGTCTGCTTCCCTATCTCATAGAGTGTCATCCGCCCCGTGATCAAGATCCCGGATTGGTCCTCGGTCAATCTCCCCCTGGTGATTTTTGGCTCTTCTTCATGTGCCGCATTCTTTTCATTGAGGGATTGATGTGTTGACAGGGCCTCTTCCTCCGGAACAGGGATCTCCTTCTGGATAGATGATCCTTTTGTCTCTCTCTGCCCTTGCTGTAAAAGTGCCGTGATTGCATCTCTCACTTCAACCAGTGTGAATCCGTATTTTTTCCTTAATTGACCGAGAGTTTCATCGGGAGATATGTCCGTGGGCAGACCCAGTTCTCTGATGAACG
>JBATYS010000569.1:0-1857 GCA_049674205.1 Candidatus Aminicenantaceae bacterium | reverse complement strand
AATTTTGCTTGTGCTAAGAATTACTTGGGGTATAAAGACAATCCATTTACAAAAGTTGAATAATTCTTATAATCATAAACATATTTTTACAACCTTATTCAAAATGTTCAATATGGAGGTGTTCTAGTCTGGAAGGACGCTGACCCCGGGATAGCGGAGGTGGATGTTGCGAGTGAGAGGCTGGTGGGCTTGCAATAGAAGTTTTTATAATTGAAGAACAATTTGTTTATATAATTGGAATATAGAGTAAGCAAGGGACTTTTATCATAAGTTTATTTCCTTAAAGGGGGATTCGATGAAAGAGAACAATAGCGAAATTCCAAGGCCCTCGAAAAAAAATCCAACAGGAATTTTGTATAAAATTCTTCGAATATTCACGGACATCTATCCTGGCGAAGCTCTTACAGCTTTCCTTTTAACGCTTAATGTCTTTTTGCTCCTTACAGCTTATTACATCATAAAACCAATAAGGGATGCCTTAGTGGTTGAAGAGTGGGGTGCTGAAATTAAACTTTATCTTTCTGCCGTTGCAGCAGTTTTGTTAATCTTTGTAGTTAAACTATTCAGCAGCATTGCTTCCAGGTTCCCTCGTCAGAAATTGATAACCTGTGTAACGCTCTTTTTCATTTCTAATTTAGGAATTTTTTATATTTTGCATTTATCAGGTGTAGGACCTGGAGCAATGGGCATCATCTTTTTTATTTGGGTAGGCATATTTAACTTGTTGGTTATTGCTCAATTCTGGGCTTTTGCCAACGACTTATACACGGAGGGAGAAGGGAAACGCTTATTTCCTTTGATTGCTTTCGGAGCAGTCTTTGGAGGTTTCGCTGGAGGGATGATAACTAAATGGCTTGTGGAGCCTCTTGGAAAATTTCAGTTACTGCTTGTGTCAGCAGGGATACTTGGAATTTGTATTTTATTTACTTGGATTATTCACAAAAGAGAGATAAAAAGAATCGAGGCTAAAGCATCTAAAGTTAGTCAGGAAGAAAAACTACCGGTAAAAGTACAGGAGAAGCCCCTTGAAAAGGGAGGGGCATTCCAGCTTCTTTTCAAAAGTCGATATCTTCTCTGCATCGCTTTTTTTGTTCTTTTGATGAACTTTATCAACACGAACGGTGTATTTATATTAGACAAAGTAGCCGAAGCCGCTGCGGCTAAAGCCATAGAAGCGCAATTTGTAACTAAATTCTATGCTGACTTCTATACCATCCAGAATCTCTTCGGCATGTTCGTCCAGCTATTTGTCGTATCTCGGATTTTTAAATGGTTTGGAGTTCGAGCTGCCATTTTTTTCCTACCGGCACTTGCCCTTGGTGGCTATTTCTTTATTAGCTTTGGAGCATCCCTTTTGTTGGTCAAATGGGTTCAGGCCCTAGTAAATGGATTGGATTATTCTCTTATGAACACGACACGCAATTCCCTCTTTCTCATAACAACAAGAGAGGAAAAATATAAAGCCCAAGCGGTCACAAAAACCTTTTTTCACAGGTCGGGTGACGTGTTATCTGCCGCGCTCGTTTTTTTAGGAACGACTTTTCTCGCTTTAAGAATTGAAAACTTTGCCATGGTTAATGTAACTATGGTTATAATTTGGATAATTCTTGGTGTTTCAATCGCAAAAGAACATAGAAAGCTTTCTGTTTTAAAAGAAAATTCATAGAAATTTATGAGAAATTCCTCGACCTGTGGAAGGATGCTGACCCAGGGATAGCTGAGGTGGAGGATGCTAGGGAGAGGCTGGCGGGTATTCAAAATTAGTCCTGTTTCAACAAGATTCTAAGTCAAAAGCTTTTGCTATAGAGATAGTACGCAGGGATAAGAGTTACCCACCCCCACTCCAACCTAGTATTC
>JBATYS010000568.1:0-5290 GCA_049674205.1 Candidatus Aminicenantaceae bacterium | reverse complement strand
GCTGGAAAGCTTCGCTCTGACCTGATCAATATAGAGAAAGGCCTTCCAACAACCAAGAGGATTCATCCAGATATCGAGCCAAAAGCCAAAACAATCAGCAAAATCAAATGGGAAAACTCCATCGCCGTGCTTCCTTTTTCAGACCTGAGCCCGCAGAAAGATCAGGAATATTTTTGCGACGGGATGACAGAGGACATCATCACAAAACTCTCAAGAATAGCCGAACTGAAGGTCATTTCACGCACTTCGGCAATGCGCTATAAAAGAACGGATAAGGATATTAAAGAGATCGGCGTAGAGTTGGGCGTAGCAACCATCCTCGAAGGAAGTATTCGGAAAGAAAGAGATAACATCCGCGTCACGGCCCAGCTCATAAACGTGGAGGATGGCTTTCATCTCTGGGCAGATACATACAACAGAAAGCTTGAGAGTGTTTTCGAGGTGCAGGACGAAGTCTCTAAGGTCATTGCGGAATCCCTGGAAATAAAACTCACGCCTAACAAAATTGAAGCCCTCAAATCAACCAAACCAAAGAGCATCGACGCCTATGAATATGTCCTGAAAGGAATGTACATTACTAACAGCAAATATGTTATTTCTCACCGGGAAAAAGACTTTGAATCCGCAGTCAAGATCTTTAATAAAGCTGTGGAGATAGATCCGGAATATCCATGGGCCTATACGGGCTTGGCATGGATCTACCAACATCACAATCAAATCACAGGCAGTAAGAAATATCTCCCATTAGTAATAAAGAATCAAAAAAAAGCCTATGAACTGGACCCGAATCTTGCAGACTCGAATGCAGCCATGGCGTGGACCTACTATCTCAGTAGGGATTATGCGCAATCGTATCATTATTGTAAAAGGGCATTAGAGATAGACCCAAATAGGGGCATATTGAATCATCTTGTCGGACTCTTCTATCAAACTATCGGTTTGATTCATCAGGCGATCTCTTTCCTTTCCAGGGCTGTCGAGCTTGATCCTTTCTATCTCGTTGCTCACTCCTACCGCTCAAAATTACTCATATATTTGAAAGAATTTAAGAAGGCCGAAAATTCTATTGAAAAAGCTATGGAGTTTGAACCGGACAATTTCTGGTCTCTTGTGGATAAATGTCTTCTCTATATCATGAAGGAAAAAATTGACGAAGCTGAAAAATTATTAGGGAGAGTAGAAAAGATTAATCCAGGATATTCTATCATTCCATACTATAAATCCATTATATTCGCTTTAAAAGGTGATAAAAATAGAGCGCTTGCTCTTAAAATAAATGGGTTAATTTACGCTCTCTTAAATATGAAAGATAAGGCGATTAAATATATTGAAGACCAGGCTAATAAAGATTACGAGCATTATCAATACTCTTATCTCTTACTTAAAAACAGTCCTTTTTATGACAATCTGCGTGATGATGCTCGATTCGAGGAGATTGTAAGAAAGCAGAAACATAAATATGAAGAGAGATTGAAGAAATTTGGTGATCTGTGATGACTGGAAGGAAGCTGACGCGGGGATAGCTGAGGTGGAGGATGCCGTGAGGCTGACTGGGATACAGGGCCAGTGATCCAATAGTTTTGGCTTCCCGAAATTGAAAAAAGACAGCAAAACTGGTTTAATACTTCATTAGGGAGGACGATTGAGAGGGAAGAAGAAAGAAATGATTACAGTCCATGAGCTCGATTGAAAAAAGTAATTTAAGGTTTAAAGGAGGTTAGAGTGAAAGAACTTGTAGAATTAATTGCCAAATCATTAGTGGACGATCCGGACAAGGTGCAGGTTTCCCAATTAGACGGAGAACAGACCTCGATCCTAGAATTAAAAGTTGCTCCGGACGATATAGGCAAGGTTATCGGAAAACATGGAAGAACCGCTCAGGCTATCAGAATTATTCTCGGTGCTGCTGGAATGAAGCTGAAGAAGAGATTTAACCTTGAGATAATCGATAAAGAGTAAATTGATCAGCATAGGGAAATAATTTTCTTTTGGAGCTTATTTCAGTCTTGCCATACAAGTGATTTCTACACGGCTGCTGCCAAACAATCGAGGGGATTCTGTCGTAGTTCTAGCTGGATAACTGCCTTTTTCGAAGAAGCTTCGATAGGCAAGGTCCATCGCATCGAAGTCATCCAGGTCAACAAGATGGACTTCGGTTCGAACGATACGGTCCATATCTAGTCCAATCTCTTGTAGCATGTTGCGTATTGCGGTCAAAACGCTGTGCGTTTCCTCACTTACGTCTCCGAGAACTGCTTGCCCTTCTGGAAAATCTGCTGCAACCAAACCAGCTAAGTAGGCATAATTGTCATCCATTACGATCTGGCTGAATGGTGCCTCAGATTCCGGAATACAGTTGGGTTGAATGTGTCGAATCATTTTTCCCTCCAAGAAAAAAAGTATCATAGAGAAATCTTGTGGTCAAACATAAAGAATAGAAGATCCTTTCTCAGTATCTGTTGACTCTGTCCTCATAAATTTATATGCTATTCTCAACTTCTCCGGAACGGACACACAAAAAGTTCAACCTATTGCTTCAGGGAAATCCGAAATTATTTGATGGGGAACATTTATCCGTTATAGTGTAGAATTTGTTATGAGCAGCGTATGAATGAATTGAGACTTTTCGCTCTTCATGAAATGATTCGGAGGCCCAGTTGAATCCTTCACGTCCCGTAACGGATTGGCTGCCTACAACCAAAAAGGAAGTCGAATCGAGGGGGTGGCATACGCTGGATGTCATCCTTATTTCAGGAGACGCCTACGTGGATCATCCCGCTTTCGGCCATGCAGTCATAGGGAGGATTATTGAAAGGGAAGGCTTTAAGGTGGCCCTCATCCCTCAGCCGAACTGGCGCGACGATTTACGAGACTTCAAAAAGCTCGGCAGACCGAATCTCTTCTTTGCCGTAACCGGGGGAAACATGGATCCCATGCTCAATCATTATACGGCCAACAAGCGGCTTCGCTCTGAAGATGCCTATACACCCGGCGGAAAAACTGGTTTCAGGCCCGACTATGCAACAGTTGTCTACAGCCGAATTCTCAAAAAGCTCTATCCCGGCGTCCCGGTTGTCATCGGAGGGATTGAAGCCTCCTTGAGAAGAGTGACCCACTATGATTATTGGTCGAATCGTTTGAAGCCTTCCATTTTGATAGAGAGCGGTGCGGATTTGCTCATCTATGGAATGGGAGAACAGCCGGTGAGGGAAATACTGAGGTTATTGAAGAAAGGGGTCCCGTTCTCCTCCCTCGATACCATTCCCCAGACGGCCGTTTTATTGCCCGCAGGGACTCCCCTTCCAAAAAGTAAAAAATGGGAGACCTCGGAGCTTGCCTCTCATGAAGCCTGTCTGAGAGATAAAAAGGCCTTCGCCAGTAATTTTAAGGTGATTGAAGGAGAGTCGAACAAGCAGATTGCGGGACGGCTCGCTCAAAAAGTGGATGACCGGATTCTCTTGGTCAATCCGCCTTTTCGAACGATGACCGAGAAGGAGATAGACGCGTCTTACGATCTGCCCTATACTCGGCTTCCTCATCCCCGGTATGACAAAAGAGGGCCGATTCCCGCCTTTGAGATGATCAAATTTTCCATCACTTTGCACCGTGGTTGTTTCGGCGGATGCAGTTTTTGCACGATTTCCGCCCATCAAGGCAAAATGATCACCGGCCGGTCAAAGGCATCGATCCTCAAAGAGGTGGACGCCATAGCGACAATGCCCGGTTTCAAGGGATACATCAGCGACCTCGGCGGCCCTTCCGCCAATATGTATGGGATGACTGGATTCGATCGGTCCATCTGTGATGTTTGTGCCAGACCTTCATGTGTGTATCCCGAAAGCTGTTCCAACCTTAACCTGGATCACTTCCCCATAATTGAGGTCTATAAGGAAGTCGCGGATCATCCCAAAGTCAAGAAGGCCTTTGTGTCGAGCGGCATACGGTATGATTTTCTTCTAGGTAAATCCAAAGAGGAAGAAAAAAAGAATGGGTACAAGGAATATATTGAACAAGTGGTGACACATCATGTTTCGGGACGGCTGAAAATCGCCCCTGAACATACTTCTGAAAAAGTTCTTAAATTGATGAGAAAACCTTCATTCGATTCATTCAAAATGTTTAAAAAGAGGTTTGATGAAATCAGTAAAAAGAAGGGATTGAATCAACAACTCATTCCCTATTTTATATCGAGTCACCCCGGATGTACGATGGAGGATATGGCGAATCTTGCCGCAGAGACCAAAGAGCTCGGTTTTAAATTGGAGCAGGTCCAGGATTTTATGCCAACGCCAATGACACTCGCCACGGCAATATACTATTCAGGTTATCATCCTTATACGCTTAAACAGGTCTATACCGCAAAAACAAGAGATGAAAAGCTGGAGCAGAACAGATTTTTCTTCTGGTATAAGAAAGAAAATCAGAGTTGGATAAGACAAGCGCTAAATCAGATGGGAAGGCAGGATCTTATTGGAAGGCTTTTGAATAAAAAAGATCTCAACCCACGGCATAAAAACTGAGATGCGCCGGTCATCACCGGACAGCACTGGGCATTTATTTCTTCTTCTTTTCTTTTTTCAATCTTCGTTTTTCCTTTGGATTAAGCTGGGCCTTTTTCTGTTGTTCCCTTTTGCCCATATCCTTTTTTCCCTTATCACCCATATCTGTTTCTCCTTGCTTGAAAATGACTTGCGCCGGACTGAAGCACCGTTGCCTGTACTTATGTACTTTCCTTTTTGTACGTAAAAGCTTTCAGAAAGTCAAGTGGGAGAGGGAAGATGATTGTTGAATTTTGTTCGGTGGCAATTTCAGCGAGAGTGCCCAAAAACCTGAGCTGAAGTGCCTGAGGGTTTGTTGAGATGATATCTGCAGCTTTTTTTAACTTATCTGCAGCTTGATATTCACCTTCGGCATGTATAACCTTGGCTCTTCTTTCTCTTTCCGCTTCAGCTTGTTTGGCTATGGCTCTTTGCATGTTTTCAGGAAGATCCACATGTTTCATTTCTACCAGCTGAACCTTGATTCCCCAGGCGCCTATGCGCTTATCGATGATTTCTTGGAGTCGAAGGTTGAGTTTCTCTCTCTCTGAGAGAAGATCATCGAGTTCAACCTCACCCAGTGTACTCCGCAATGTTGTCTGTGCAAGTTGTGAAGTGGCAAAAAGAAAATCTTGGACTTCGAGGACGGCATTTTGGGGGTCCATAACACGAAAATACACAACAGCGTTGACTTTAACTGTAACATTATCTTTGGTGATGACATCTTGAGGAGGAATATCCATGACAACGAT
>JBATYS010000567.1:0-2290 GCA_049674205.1 Candidatus Aminicenantaceae bacterium | reverse complement strand
GATCTTTTTAGTCTGTGCCAGCTCTTCTTCTCTATCTCTTTTTTCCGCTTCGTCTCCCCGGGTCGAAAGACCTCCTTTTGTCTCTTCAAAAGGCACTAGTCTCATTCGCGATGATTTTCTCAGATAGTCCTTGGTGTGGTTCACTGTGATCTGGTGGAGCCAGGTGCTGAATGCAGCCTTTCCCTTGAACTTGGGGAGGGCATAATAGGCCTTGACGAAGACCTCTTGGGCAAGGTCGTCTGCGACTTCTCTGTTGAGCGTCAAGCTGTATGCCATGTTAAACACCTTTGTTTTATATGTCTCCACGAGAACGCCATAGGCCTCTTCGTTGCCCTCTTGGCTTTTCTGAACCAGGTCTTTTTCGTCCATCGAGTGTCATTATTCTTCTTTACCTCTCACACTCATTAGACGGAGGAAAGAAGAATATCTTCCCGTAGATTTTTAAATCATGCGTTTCCTCTAACTTTGTACTATTTTATTCGATTGGACTTTTTTACTAAAGTGTTTATTCCCGATTATCTGCGTTCTGTTTTTATTATTCCTATATAATGCGTTCATGGTTATCAGTTCCCGGAATTCTCCCCGTTATTATAGCTAAAAATATGTGTATTTTTTGATCTACGACGATTTCTGAATGAGTGATATGAATTTACGAGCAGCTCTTAAAAACACCTTTCTTTTGATGAATAAGCAGAGGGACACATACAATAGGAAAAAATTCTATGTGTTTTGAAAAAAATCTATTAGCGTTTAGCTGTCCAATCAAAGCTGCCGAAGTCGCCCATTTCGACGGTGCCGCTCATGGTGTCGCCATCAACGGTTCCCTTGTAGGCCATCGTCATATCGCCCCTGGGGGTGCTCCGTGAGATCGTCCATTCGATCTCATTGCCTTTGATCGTCCCTTCTCCGGTTATTTCGTCACCCTGTCGTCCTTCCATGGTGACCGTGATCTTTTCTCCGTCCTGCTCGAAATGAACGGTGCTGGTTCTTTCATCTCCTCTTGGCGTCGCCATCGTCATTTCCCAGTCGCCCGTCACGTCCACATCCCAGGCGCCTGCGAAGCCAATCAAAAGGAAAACAAGTGAAAATGCTACAGTCAGATAGGTTTTAGTCATGTATCCTTTCCTTATGAAGAATTTAATATCGCTATTGTTGAACGAAGTATCGACATTTTTTATGGATAATTCAGGATAAATATATTTTACACTCATTAGACGCCGATCCCTCCCTTTTTCTTCCAAAAACTATTCAAAAAAAATCAAAATTCAAAACAGGCAAAATATATTTTATATTGCCCGATCCCGATTGCAAAAAGGAGTTTTTAGGTCCCCGTTTCCGGATTTTGTGTGTGATCGCGGCCTTCCTGAGATGCAAAGAGCGACAATTTTGTAGGCCCTCTGACAAAAATGTCGACATCTGTGTGTGATAGCACCTGTTAATATCTTTAATATCAACAACATAGAGAGTTGGCACAAGATTTGCTTTACTACTTGCCTAACACTCATTAAGGAGGTTAAAATGAGAGAGAAACTTTTTTTCGCCCTAGTCGGGACCGTTTTAATCCTGACAGGTGGGGTCGTTTTTGCTGATGACGCAGATCAATCAAGAAATCGCAACCAGGTTCGCGTTGAAGTGAAGCCCCAAAACAAATTACAATTTCAGTTTCGGATGATGTTTGTGGATGAGAACGGAGACGGCATCTGTGATGGATTGCGTGACCATGACAATGATGGAATTCCCAATGGGCAGGACCCGGATTGGACCAAACCCAAGGATGGGACGGGAAACCAATTCAAGAAGGGGAACGGAAACCAAAACCAAAACGGAAACGGGAATGGAAACCAAAACCAGAATTCGAATAATCAGTTCGGCAACAAGAGCGAATTCCGTGGTGGAAATGGCTTGAGCAAACAATCTTTCCGACAGAACAAATCCGGCTTGGGCAGCGGCCTTTGTGACTCAACAGGTCCCAAAGGAAATTCGCAGAGAGGTGGAAAACACTGAACGGGAAAGAAGACCTGTTCTTCTTTCATTCATGAGGGAAAAGAGGACTCTCCTCTTTTCCCTCATGAATGGAGAAACTAATGAAAAAGATCGGTGGCATGATCCTGTTGTTGATGCTTTCGGTCGGCGTCTTGCGACCCGATACGCTCTCCCTGTCTCTCTTCCAAAACATAACGGATAATCTCTTCCAGAACACCTACCCCGAGCCGGATCATCTGTCCAATATGAGCTTTTCCATAGATAAGAACTTCTCACGACTTTCTCTTTTTGCCTTTGGCGAGTATTC
>JBATYS010000566.1:0-1801 GCA_049674205.1 Candidatus Aminicenantaceae bacterium | reverse complement strand
TCCAGGTTGTGCCCGAATATCTGCTCGGAGCCATGCTTGAGCATGAATGTCGAACACGAATCCTCACCTGGAAACACATAGCTCAAACATAGGATCAAAGGCAGTATTAATAAAAGGATAGCTTTTCTTCTCATCTTTAACTCCTTTTCTTTTTTAGAGTTTGTCCCAAAGTGACGGGAAACATTAAGTCCATGCATAGGAAACTCTCAATCTAGAAAACCGTAACTGCTTATGGATTTCCAGATACTTAATCCAAAGTTCATCCCAAAGAGTCGGTTTATAGATCTTCCGAAAAGCGATCATCAACCAGTTGATAAGCCCCTCATCACTCCACCTTCTCCCGACATGTTTAACTCTGTTGACTATTCGGCTGAAGGCGCTCTCTATTGCATTCGTCGTCATCGGGATCCAACCTTTTCCCTCAAGCCAGTAATCGAAAACCAGAAGGGCATTGCGCGCAAAGTTCGCGATATAGGTTCTGGCCTTCGGGTATTTTTGTGGGTCAAGAGCTTTTATCAGTTTATCAAAGCCGCTCTTAATCTCTTCGATAAGCTCCACCACAAGCTCTTTCTCGGGAGGCAGAACCTCCTCCAACAGCTCTTTGGTCAGAGAGAAAAGAAGGATCTCTTTCATAAGCACATGCAAAGGCTCTTGCTCTTTTTTTTTCGCTCCATCCTGGTAAAGGAGGAAGGGGAAGTCTCTCTTGCCATGCCAGACACACCTCTGGGGCCGCATTCCTTCGGCAAGAAGATTATCCTCGATTCCAGGGCCTCCGTCAGAGAAAAGCACCTCCAGCTTCTCATAATCCAATCTCTTCTCAAGGTCTTTGCGGATAAAGTTCCAATCCTTATCCACCCAGAACCCGACAGGCTCAAACCGTCTTCTCTCACCCTCAGAAGCCAGAGCCCACCGCATCTCTGCCTTATCCAGAGGGGCTCCCCTCGGCCCCTGACGTTTAACCTTCGTCCCATCGGCCATCAAAAACTTGAAGTCCCGGTGTTTATAGCAGGGCCACTGCCCATAACCCTCAGCCAGTTCTTTTATAGACCTGTGCACAGTACTCCTTCCCGGAGCCCATCCCTTAATCCTTCTCACTTCTTTCTCCGCCATGCGGTAGGAAAGATGAATCGCTTGTCCCACCACCGCCTCCAACGCTTCTCTCTGATATTGCTTATAGGGAAGAATCGAGAGCTTCTCTACCAACGGAGGGGAGACCTTTTCTGTTTGCCGGTCAAGGAGCTGAGCCAGCCTGTAGCGGATCGGGCCAAAAGAAGTGATAAGCTTCCGTGGCCGGGGCTGATGGCCATGCCTGTAATACCTATCGGGATAACTGGATATATACTCTTGTATCGCTCTCTCTTCCAAAGCGCTGAGAATCGCTCTCACTATACTTTTCATCAGTGTATTTTGATCTTCCTGAAGGCCTCGCAAAATTCCGTTGATTGTGAGATCGCTTTCTGGTATTTTGTAGGAAAGGGCGATCTTGATTTCGAGTTCGTCCATCGGGCTACACCTCCATTGTTTTGGATAACCTCTTTTGAAGGTTGTAGCCCTTCTTTTATATTCATGTCAATCTTTTCCCCGTCACTTTGGGACAAACTCCAAAATTAACATAAATAAATATATGAAGGAGGAAAAATGAAAAAAATCATTATCACTTTGGGAATTGTTTTTTTTCTCACACTAAGTCTTGGATTCTTTTTCGCGAATTCTCAAGATGAACTCGAGCGAGCACCACTAAATCCTGCATTCCTAGAAGCTCTTGAGAAAATCCAACAGGGAGAATATGAGTGGGTTACAG
>JBATYS010000565.1:0-7959 GCA_049674205.1 Candidatus Aminicenantaceae bacterium | reverse complement strand
TTTCAGTGTGGTATATATTTAATAACGATACGAGGGACGACTCAAACCATATTGGCCCGTCCTGGGCCGTCATAACCCCCTTTTGCTGACCGGGTCGTCCCGGCTTTTATAATTATCCATTCACATTTGCGCAAACAAGAACGTAAAAGTTGACATATTCTGTAAGGAGGGGGAGAAGAAATTACGGATTTATAATTTAAGTTTTTCAGGAACCCCGTATCCTATTCTGGAGCCCCATATCCGTTCGATGTGATAGCAGTCTAATAAGTCGTTAATGGTAAAGTCAAGCAATTTAAAAAAAAGGGCCTACTCTTCCTATTATTGATACTATTTGCTGCGTCTTTTCTGTTGACATGGATAGCCTGGTAAGATTTAATTATTTCATTCAGGAGGGTAGCCCATTTCATATGAGGAGCAGAACATGAAAAAAGCGACATCCACTGTGCTTTTGGCATTTCTGGTTGCAACATTTCTAACAGCCAATTCACAAGAAGTCGAAGAACATGGAAAAAAATGGATCAACGCAATAATGTTTGGCAAGATTGATGAAGTTAATAAGCTTATCGAAGCTGGTGTTGACGTAAATAAACGATTCGATCTAGGCGCGAGCCGAGACATCACACCTCTGTATTTTGCCGTATTGATGGGTGACGCTGATATAGGAAATTTGCTTATAGACGCTGGGGCAGATGTGGACATTAATTTCAAGGGCGTGAATCTTCTGCATATTTCAGGACTCTACGCAGGAAATGAAGCTGTGACTAAGCTATTGATTGCGAATGGTCTGGATGTCAACGCAAAGAGCACCGCATCTGGGGAAACTAAAGATATAACTCCACTACACGCAGCAGCCGGTAAGGGCAACATAGAGGTAGCTGAGGTTTTGATAAGAAATGGAGCTGAACTGGAAGCAAGGCTTTCGCAGAATCAAAATACTCCGCTTCACTTGGCAGTTCGAAATAACCACAAAGCAGCAGTGGCACTACTGATCGATAAAGGAGCCGATGTGAATGCAAAATCGAAGAGGGGAGAAACACCGCTGGACTTAGCGATATCTAATGGACATAAAGAGCTGGCTGAAATTCTCAGTAAACATGGGGGGATTTCTTCTAAGAAAAAATGACCGAATTATAAGGAGGGAGAGAAATAGATCTGGCCTCAGGTGGTTTCAATCTGTATGAAATTCAAAATTAATTATTTGAAGCTCTTCTGTGATGCTGACATCAAAAAAAGAGCTACCCGAACCTTGTGGGGGAAATGCATAGATATATAGACGAAATCTAGAAGTATCTCCTTGAAGTCCATATTTAATAGGATAACGACCGTCTTCATCTGTATATACTTCTTTTAATTCGCTATAGACACTACCACTCCCATAATCTCTTAATACTATACTAACCTCATTCGCTGGAAGCCCGTCCACTGTGACCAACCCTTCTAAATGAAGATTAAAGAGCACAACAACTGGCTCGGCTGGGGTTTCCTTTTTACATAACTGGAGGAAGATCATTTAAAATAACATACCTAATGTTATTTTAATCTTCATTGAGTTTTCTCTTTTGCTTTCAATAGTATACATCCTTCGTTATGTATCCTCAATTGAGATTTGAAGTAGCTCTCTATGCTTTAAAAATATAGTGGGGATTAGAGAGCGAGGGTCTGACTAACCTACACCCCCCTCCTTAATAAAAACCTGGACTATCCACGAGTCGAGGTTACCGCAGCGGTGAGGCAGTGGCCCTTCTGATTAAGACGTGCTCTTAGGGCTCAAAATCGAACAACTTTTCCTTAAAAAGCCGCATGCAGATCTCGACGACCTCGGAATCATAAAGACTCCCCTTATGGTCTGATACTTCTTTGAGAGCCGCATCCAGACCGAGCGCCGGACGATAGGGCCGATGGGACGCCATCGCCTCAACGACATCAGACACTCCCAAAATCCTCGCCTCGATCAAGATGTTGTCGTGCATGAGCTTGTTGGGATAGCCGGAACCATTCAGCCTTTCATGATGCTGCAGGACGATCCTGGCCACTGGCCATGGGAAATCGATCGTCTTCAATATGTCATAACCAACCTGAGAGTGGGTCTTGACCAGGTTAAACTCATAGGTGGTCAACCGGCGGGGTTTACTCAGGATCTCTGCGGGCACATAGATCTTCCCGATATCATGGATGATACCGGCGATGCGGATCCCATCTATGCGGTCTTGAGTAAATCCCATTTCTGATGAGATGCTGCGCGCCAAGTCCGCCACTCTTCGCTGATGCCCTGCTGTATAGGGATCTCTGACTTCAACAGTTTTTTCCAACACCTGGATGATAGCACCCAATGTTTGCTCCAGTTTGTTAAGGTTCTTTTTGACTTCGACCTCAGCCCTATTGCGCGCTGTCCGCGTGTGCAGTGCCACGATTCCATAAACCAGATTCCCTCCCAGGTCCATCAGATGGTTCATATCTTCTTCCTGGAAAGTATCGGCCTCTTCCGAAAAAATCGTGAGTGCGCCGAAGGTGCCTCCATTGCTGATCAAAGGCAGAGCGATCACAGATCCATAACCACGCTTCAGCGCTTCGCCACGCCAGGGCATATTGTCCGGATTGTTGAGGATATTGTTGATCACAACAGGCTCGCGGGAAAGGATCGCCTTTCCTGTCGGGCAGTGACTCTTTCCTTTGTCCGACCAGGTGACTTTCACACTGCTGAGGAATCCATCCTCATCGCCCGCTTTGGCGAATGGGCGGACTGTTTTATCGCTATCCTGCGCGGCAATTCCCACCCACGCCATTTTGTAGCCCCCGACTTCCACGATAGCCTGGCAGATCTTGTTCAGGAGCTCGGATTTCTCTGTGGCTCGAACCAGAACCTTGTGGCAAGCGCTAAAAGTCTCGAGAGTTTGGGTGACTTTCTGCAGCTCTTTTTCGGTCTCTTTTGGTTTAGCCGGAGGGGATTGTGCCCCTTTCTCTGTCTTCAATATTTCACCTTCATCACAAATCTGCCTGTTTCATTCTCATTATAGCCTTTCTAAATCCTGGATGAAATACACTATAGAATTCACCTCGATGAATTTAGTCGCTCAAAGGACTCAAAAAATTGAAAGAAATGTTTTTTTTAAGAATTTGACATCCCTTTCCCCCTTGATATAACTTATAAAAACCGAGGCTGTTGAATCCCACACAAGTTTGAAGGGAATCCGGATGAACAAACTTGAACAACTCTTTAGACTCACCTCGAAAAGTAAAATTGCGATCTATAACCTCTTCGTGATCTGCTTTTTCTTCCAAATCTATGTGATGACTCGATTCACCCCTCTCTACAGCATCATAAAAGTCTTGTTTATCGTTGAGCTCATACTGCTTCTTGCGGGCCTTGTCCAATCTACAAAAAAACAGGCATTCGTCATTCTCTGTATCGCGTTTGTGGTTTTGATCCGTCTCCCCTTCTACTGTCATTCAGAGGGAATGGTTCTCTCTTCAGACAATGCCCTTGAGGCGCTACAATCACATGAGATCCGGGACTCCAAAACAGCGCCCTTTTTCCTCCTCGATTCCAGCGGACATAACGGAACCTTGAAGTATCTCTGTGTGGCCTATCTCTGGGATTTTTTCGGAAGCCGCTATCTCTATTTTGTCCTGTTCCAACTTTTGATTTTTCTCGGCTTTTTATTCCTTCTCTATGAAACATTCAAGCCCATAATCGACAGAAAAATTTTGATGGTTTTTGTTTTGGCGAACTTCGCTTTCATAGAGGTCATTTTTGACTATTCACTCTTCCTGAGAGCGGGCCCTTACATGGAAATGCTTTTCTTTTTCTTCCTCGGCGTCTATCTCTTCGATTTTTCTTTTAAAGATAAAGCCAGCCTCTTTTTTTCCAGCTATTTCCTTCTCTATTCTGTTTACATCCACCCGATGGCCCTGTTTTTCGTCGTCGCTTTTTTTCTGTGTATCTTCATATACGCCATAATAAGCCGCCAGTTCTTTTCGAATCTTGTTCTCCTGCTGAGTGCGGCATTGGCTGGAAGTTTCCATCTGATTTATTATCAGCTTTTTTATCCCAAACCGTTATCCAAGGGCGGCTGGTACCGAAAAGAACTCCTTTCTCTGTCTGACCTATCCCTAAACGAGATACCGAGGATGCTGGGGAAAGTACTGACAGATTTCAAGACAGTTTTCGAAAATATCTTCAGTTTCGAATTCAATTATGGAATCTTTTTTTTCCGTGAGGGACAAAGGACCGAATCTTTCCTCATCTTTCTTAACAGGGCACTTGTATATTTATCCTTCGGTGTGCTTCTTTTTGCTCTGTTTCTTGCAGTCAGAGAACTCTTACCCCTCAAGAAAAAGGAGATGAAGGGATTGGACTGGAGCTATATATTCTTTCTCCTTCTTTTTGGCATCATCATGGGCAGACTGTTCATCTTGAGCCCGAAGCCATTGCATGAGCCCAGACATAACATCGACCTAGCCATATGTGTCATGATGAGTTATCTCTTTGTCTTTTCCCGCGTTTATAAAATAAAGAAATTCGTGTCTTTTAAGTCCCTTTTACTCTTCCTCCTCCTCCTGGCCTTCTCTCTTCCTCACTACCACTATTTTCTCAAAGCCGTGAAATTCAAAGAGACTTCACACAGGGAGATTTTGTCGGTACTGGATAGAAATGGAGTCAGATATCTGACAACAGACTGGGTCATTGCCTACTCGATATATCTGCTATCAGATAGGAGGATCAAAGTGTCCGATTCTCTGGGCCCTGTGACTATTCCGTTTTTCTATCCCAAGCTGAGAGCGCATGTTGATAAAGTGCCGGAAACTCACAAGGCCTACCTTTTTTTCTCTGACAATTATGCGCGCGAAGAATCGCATAAAAAAATTACTCGTTTCAAGAAGACACGCACGCTGGATCATCTCAACCGGCAAAATATCGAACGTAGCGTCATCAAACTGGAATTCTACACAATCATAATTCCGGGGCCTGCCCGATTCCTCCAAAAAAAAGATTCCCCTAAAAAATTTAGCCGTTAAAATTAAAAAAATCAAAAAAATCATCACTGGATTCACAAACAAAAACAGGGATCAAGGATGTTATTTGTAAAGACCCCTAAGGTCGTAAAGTTTTATCTTGAACAAATCCAGGGTCATTATGATGGGATCTCTGAGAAGGTTAATCTTACTTCCGGGAACATTTTCCCACTCGATCGGGACCTGTTTCCATCGGAGGTTATATATGTTTTGGGTGAGATATAAGACTTCGGCGTCGAAAATATATCCATCAAGCTTTGTCGCGCTAAAAATTTTTTCTGCCGCCTCTCTCCTGAATCCTTTGAATCCGCAGGGAACATCCTCGACGCCCCGGATGCCTAGCCATCTGTTCATTTGATTGTACGCTCGACCTATTTGGCGGCGAAGCCAGTTCTGGGGTTTAACGATTTTAGAATCCGCGTGTCTACGTGATCCGATGACAACATCAAATCCCTTGTCCAAATGGGGCAGAATCTTCTCCACCTCTTTGATGGGCGTTGCAAGGTCTGCATCGGTGAAAATAACAAAACATCCTTTGGACTCCAATATACCGGTACGTACACAAAATCCTTTCCCCCTGTTCTTGGGGAGCCTGATCAGCTGCAACTGTGGATGATCTTTTTGGAAATTCTTGACTACTGTGCTCGTCCTGTCTGCACTCCCATCATCGACAACGATGACTTCATAAGTATAGTTCTGTTGCTGTAGGTATTTGCTGACCGATTCCAAAGATCGCGGCAGGCGCCGTTCTTCATTATAAGCAGGAATAACTATAGAGAGGTCAATTCTCTCTCTGTCATTTTTCGGATAAAAACTGCTCATACCACTTGTAGGTTCATTTCAATCCGTCTTTCAAGCTTCATTCACTCCGCCACCCAAGCCGTGTGTTTGCCTTTGTGGAATCCAAGGATTGATTGGTGATTTCTCCTTTAAATTCGATGCGGAATTGATTCGGATTGAATTCTTCGGGATGTTTGGGCGGATTCGAAAAATGCTGCCTTATCATTTCATAAATCAAGTTTCATTTTATGCAAAAGGGGAAAACGAATACAAGGAATATTTCTGACTCAGCTTATTTTTGCCTCGATTTTATTTTATAATGTTTCTGACGATGGCAATGATTTTCAATTTTAGCGATATCCTCATTTTAGACCAATCTCAGCAAGGTAAAGACTTATGGAAAAGATAAAAGTCTTGTGCATCGATGACGAACCGGAACAGCGGAAGGCCTTGTGCAGCCTTTTGCGCTCTAAGGGCTACAGCGTCACAACGGCTGCTTCCGGTCAGAGCGGCCTCAATCTTTTCAAAAAAAGAAATTTCGACGCCGTGCTGTGTGACCTTAAAATGCCAAAGATGGGCGGCCTGGAGTTCCGTGAAAAAGTCAAACGTATAAATCCCGACATTCCAGTTATCATTCTCACGTCCCATGGGACTATCCCGGCGGCGGTCAAATCCCTAAAAAAGGGGGCCTTTGATTTCATCCTGGAACCTCCTAAAATCGAGGAGATCGAAGCGACCATCGGCAAAGCCATAGAGACGACACATTTGCAAAAACAGCTCCGAGAATCCAACCAGAATCTGGAGATCCTCGTAAAGAACCTGCAGACCGAACTGGAAGAAACTAACCGTCATCTCAAGGAGGCCCAGACTCAACTGGTTCAATCCGAAAAAATGGCCTCTCTAGGTCAATTGGTCGCTGGGATCGCTCATGAGATCAACACGCCGATAGGAGCAGTCAACAGCATGCACGACACGCTGTTTAGAACCCTGAAAAGAATGAAGGAATTTATACAGCAAGAGCTCCCAGAAGATTGCAAACAAATCCCCAAACTCGAGGCCGCTTTCAAGCTTATTGATGATTCAAACAGCGTTATCAAATCCGGTGCAGAGCGAGTCATCAACATCGTCACGCGTTTGAAAAATTTTGCGAGGCTCGATGAAGCAGAACTCAAAACAGTAGATATTCATGAGGGCATCGAGGACACTCTGGTCCTTATCCATCACGAGCTGAAACACAACATCACCGTGGTCAAGAATTATGGTGACGTTCCCCCCATCTCCTGTTTCCCCAGTCAGTTGAACCAGGTTTTCCTTAATTTACTCGTCAACAGCAAGCAGGCGATAATAGACAAGGGCACCATCACGATAACGACATACGTGAAAAACAAAAAAGTTCATATAAAGTTTTCCGATAATGGGGTTGGTATTCCCAAAGGAAGCGTGAGCAGGATATTCGACCCGGGTTACACGACCAAAGGGATCGGCGTAGGAACGGGACTGGGTCTATCCATATCCTACAATATCATCCAGAATCACAGGGGGGAAATCAAAGTCAACAGTGAGTTAGGGAAAGGCACAGAATTTTTGATCGCTCTGCCCATGGACCTCGAGGCGCAACTGGAAAGAGAGAAAACCAAAAACTAAAAGAGTACTCACTTTAATCGATCAAATGGAAACATTGTTTCGCAAATTGTTCGACATTCGTGAGGGCGAAGCCACTGTCGCCACCTTGATGTTCTTTTACGGATTCCTGATCATTGCATCCCTGTCCGTTCTTAAACCCGTCCGCAACTCTCTATTTCTTGTCAGGTTCGGCAACGAGAAACTTCCGTTTGTCTTTGTGCTGGTTGCGCTCTTTTCGGCCCTCGTTGCTGTTGTTTATTCGAAGTTTTCTAAGAAAGTCAGGCTCAACCGGCTCATCCAGATCACGCTTTTTATCTCTGTCGTAACCCTGCTGGCATTCTGGTCTTTACTCTATTCCGGTTACGAGAGTACCTGGTTCCTCTACGCCTTTTTCATTTGGGTTGCAATATTTGGGGTTATCACCGGCACCCAATTCTGGCTTCTGGCCAATGAAATTTACAATGCCAGGGAGGCAAAACGTCTATTCGGCCTGATCGGCGCCGGAGCCATATCCGGGGGGATTTTTGGCGGATATCTTACGAG
>JBATYS010000564.1:0-3137 GCA_049674205.1 Candidatus Aminicenantaceae bacterium | reverse complement strand
TCCGCCAATGACAGCACCTATAACGATTTGGATCATCTTTTTCTTGCTCACTTTCACAGGGGGTCACTATACCAAAGGGCATAGAGGCAGTCAAACAGTTTTGGTTGCAGGTAAACGTCCCCAAAACTGTGATGCTATAAATCACACTGCGTTATTGAGTGTTCCAATTGTGTGGTGGAGAAAACCGTGTGGAGACTAAGGAGTCTTATTAAGATTCTTAAAGACACACATTTAGTATACGAACTCAAAGAAGCAAAGAAACTTAGCTGAAGCCGAAAGATAGCCCTTACCGTTCAACCTTATTAAGATCATCTGCTATCCCCGGGTCAGCATCCTTCCAGAGAGTGAGGAATTCGCAAACCATCGCTTAAGAAATATCATGAGTGGTCCGAATTTAGTTGAAACGAAACAGGGAAATAGTGGATCTTCTGCTTCATCTTTTTACAAAGTCAATGAATTCTTTCCCTCTGCCGAATGGATTTAAGGCTTTCTCAATTTTTAATTTGCTCTTTTCTTTCTCCATGTCAACAAATCTTTTTTTTTGAATTGGTGAGATTACCTCGATTTTCGGACAGAAAATATTACTTTCGTTGATCTCTCTGACCACTGCTACACTCTGGTCGTTCAATGAAATGATTGTGCCAACTGGCCATACCCCAATTACCTCGAAAAATCTGTCCAGAATTTGAGGATGGAAAAGTTTTTCCTTTTCCTCGATCATAGTTTTATAGATTTCATTTGGGGGGCTATCTTTCTTGTAAGTCCGTCTCTGAGCAAGCGCATCGTAGACATCACAAATGGAAACGATGAAGGATGCGATATAGGGTTTTTTTAAATGCTTCAATTTTGGATATCCAGATAAGTCATATCGCAGGTGGTGTTCAAAGGCTACAACAGCGGGAAGATATCCCATAGAGCCTCTGTATTCACATAAAATCCGTGATCCCAAGATTGTGTGATCTTTGATCTTCGCAAATTCACTTTCTGTTAGGCTTGATTTTTTCCTGAGTATCTTGGAAGAGATGTAGATCTTTCCAATGTCATGGAAAAGAGCCGCAATACCTACATCGAGCACATCGTCTTTCGTAAGCCCCAATTTCGAAGAAAGATGCATTGCGAGGATCGACACATTCAGCAGATGGACAAAAGTCAGAAGGTCTTTTCTTTTTATCTCGATCAGATTCATGATCTCTTGATGTCGTCCAATAAAGTTTTCCATCATGTTAAGTACATTGAACCTTAAATCCAGATAATCCAATTCTTCCAGATTAAGCACTCTATCCAATGCTTGAGTGTAAGCATCGATCGAGGTGTCATAGAGTTTTCTTAATGTTCCCCAATCATCTGTGCCATCCATTTGAAGCAAGGAATAATCTTTGATTCTTCCGGTTTTAATATTTCTAATCCCTTGAAGTACTAGAAGTTTTTGTGCGTCTGTTTGGAGGTCTTTTTTTGAAGTGGATAGCAGCGAAACAAATTTACTCAATTCATCTTTATCGAAAGCCGTATGAATGTATACTTTTTCGATGTTTCTTTCTAGAAAATATAAGATCGAAGACCTGAATCTTCGGCTCAGATCAAAGTATATATCTTCTTCACAGGCAACCTCTTCATCCACCATGCCAATAACTAACTCAGTTTTATTTTTCAATGCTTCTTTCAGGCTGTTGTGGGCTTTCTCAATAGCGTCATGAAATTTGGGATGAGTATTTGAATAAAGTTTTCCTGTCTGAACTGCTGAAAAAAGATGGACTACGGATTTTTTTCTTTCACTCAGCATGCCACTTCTCCAATATTCTCTTCGTCCGTTCCCTGAGTTTTTTATTCCAGAAATGTTTCTTCTCACGCAAGGTGATCAAATAGGGCTTGGCAGCTTTCAATTCCCTTTTATCCACGAGACTTAAATTTTCGAAAAGTCGCTTATTTCTTATTCCTAGAGGCGAAGAAATAGAAAATAATTTTTGTAATATCTCATTTCTTACTTTTTCATCGCCCATCAATATCACAAATGCCTCACTCTTCAATTGAAAATCCTTACTTTTGAGGATCGGAAGCAGAAATTTAGTCTCGTACGCCGAAAGATTTTGCATCGCCTGTAGCACCTTGATTTTTGTCCCTCTTTCTCCGCTTTGGAATATGTTTTTCAATGTCACATGGGAAATAGCAGAGTCGATCATTCCAAGGCTATTGATCAATTTATCGATAAGCTTGCTGTCGGAAGAATATTCATCAAGATTCAGGTTGAAATAGAATAAGTATTCCTTAAAAAACTTAAAAAAGGCTTTCAGTGTATAAGGAGTGACTTTACCTTCAGTGAATATCTTATTTAGATAGACATTCACATCTAATGTACTCTTATCAATGGAGTTTACAAAAAATTCAAAGTAAAATGAGAGCTCTCCTTGAAGAATCGTGCGCTCTATAAAATTGACGATCTTGTTGTTCATCTTTTTGTAATCAGGATCGTTAGACAACTTTTCTTTCTTTGTCTTCAAAATGTCATAGACAGCTTTAAGGCATTCGTAATCTTTTTGTTCGGAAATATTTTCCCATTCTTCAAAGATCATTTTCAAAAGAGCCATTAGCTCATCTGTGCTTTTTTCTCTTTCAATGAGATTGAGGAGCATGAAGCGATAGTTCATACAGAGAACATCCTCACGAAATGACAATTCCTCTTTGAAGGAAATTTCTTTCAGGAGGGTAGCCAGTGTGTTGCGGTAGATCTCAGAGATCATCGGACTTGAACTATCGGATAACAACTCATCCATTTTATTTGTGATTTTCGGATTGGAACGGAGAGGTTCACTTTTTCTGAATATATTTGCCATGAAATGAGATACACTTTCCTGTTTGTCTTGCTTAATGATCGTCGAAAAAATATTGAAATTTAGAGAATCGAAATTCTCATCTGTTAATATTTCCTCCCATATCGTTGATGCGAGGTCTTTTTCCTTGAAATTTTGGGCGATTTTTTTCAGTTTGCCTGTCTCAGGATCTGCAAGAATTTTCCTGTGTCTCATGATCGTGCGCACAAACTCCTTTGCGCAATCCTGAAACTTTTCTGGCTCTAAATTCTCTAAATATCTAAAAAACTCGGACATGGCTTCAACCCCATCGTCTGATTCGGTTATCTCTTC
>JBATYS010000563.1:0-3165 GCA_049674205.1 Candidatus Aminicenantaceae bacterium | reverse complement strand
TTTTGCCTACATTTATTTTGTGCGCAACGACCTGGATAAAACCTATTACTGGTTAGAGCGAGCCTGCGAAGAAAAGGACAGTTTTCTCCCCTGGTGTGCGATTATCCCGATTGAAGAATATCAACTTTTTAACGAGCCGCGGCTAAGGAAATTATTTAAAAAATATGGATTGATCATTTGAATAAAAAAAACATTTCGCATTACAAGATCCTCGAAAAAATCGGGGAAGGCGGGATGGGCGTGGTGTATAAGGCGGAGGATATGAAGCTCAGACGAACAGTTGCATTGAAGTTTTTACCAGCTGAATTGACCCGAGACGAAGAAGCAAAAGAGCGTTTCGTTCAGGAGGCCCAGGCTGCCGCTGCAATCGATCATCCCAATATTTGCATAATTTATGAGATCAACGAGTCGGAAGGAAAGACATTTATTTCTATGGCTTACATTAAAGGCCAGAGCTTGAAAGAGAAGATTGCGTCGGGTCCGGTCGAATTAGAGGAAGTTCTGGATATTGCCATTCATACAGCCGAGGGATTAAAAGAAGCCCATGAGAATGGCATCGTTCATCGCGATATCAAACCAGCCAACATCATGCTGACCAAAAAAGGCCAGGTGAAGATCATGGATTTTGGTCTGGCAAAGCTGTCCTGGGGAGTGGACCTGACAAAGACCGCAACGATTATGGGCACCGTGGCTTACATGTCTCCCGAACAAGCTTCTGGGGAAAAGGCCGATCAAAGAACGGACATCTGGTCATTAGGTTGTGTTCTGTATGAAATGCTTGCTGGCCAGCGTCCCTTTAAAGGTACTCATGATCAGGCTGCCATCTATTCCATTATGAATGAAGAGCCCGAGCCGGTTTCAAGCTTGAGGAAGGATATTCCTGTCGGATTTGAGATGATCTTGCATGCATGTTTACAGAAAGATCCCCGCAATCGCTACAGGGACATGGAGGCCTTGCTATCGGACTTGAGATCTATTGATTTGGAGGATAAAACTCAGATATTAACAGCTGTCCGAGCCTTGGATGAACCTCCCTCCATTGCGGTCTTGCCCTTTGTGAATATGAGCGCCGACCCAGAGAACGAATACTTCAGTGATGGTCTCTCAGAAGCTATCATCAATTCGCTCACTAAGATCAAAGGCTTCAAGGTTGTTGCCCGGACGTCGGCGTTTTCCTTCAAAGGAAAAGATGTGGACATCCGTGATATCGGCAAACAACTGGACGTCAACAAAGTCCTGGAAGGAAGCGTACAAAAAGCCGGAAATCGTCTGCGCATCACGGCTCAGCTCATCAATGTCTCTGACGGCTATCATCTCTGGTCCGAACGTTTTGACCGAAACATGGACGATGTCTTTGCCATCCAGGATGAGATTTCCCTCGCGATTGTTGACAATTTGAAGCTTAATCTTCTGAAAGGCGAAAAGACAAAGCTCATCAAGCGTTATACTAACGATTCCGAGGCTTATAGTTTTTATCTCAAAGGACGTTACTTCTACAACAAGCGAACAGAAGAGGATATGAAACGTAGCGTTGAATATTTTGAGCGGGCACTGGAAAAAGATCCAAAATTTGCACTTCCTTACGCGGGTTTGGCCGATGCATATGCGACATTTGGTTTTTATCACTGGTGGCCGTTTGAGGAAGCACGTTCAAAGTCAAAGGAGTTCGCTCTAAAAGGGCTTGAAGTGGACGATACTGTGGGCGAAACACATGGAGCCTATGCGAGTTATTTAGCTTGGTCCGAATATAGGTGGGCCGAAGCAGAAAACGAATTTGAAAAAGCTATAGAACTCAGCCCATCTGATGTAGAGGCTCGACATATGTATGCTCATTTATTGGAATGTTCAGGTCGTTTTGATGAAGCCATTGCTGAAATGGGGATGGCCTTAGAATTAGAGCCTCTCTCGATAATCTTGAATCACTGTATGGGAAATATACTCTTTTTTTCAGGTGATAATAAAGGGGCCATCGATATGTTTCAAAAGACGATCGAAATGGATCCGAGTTTTCCCATTCAGTATTTTTGGCTGGGGAGGGTCTATCTTCATATAGGAGAACTTCAAAAGGCCATAGAGATCTTCGAAAAAGGAACAAAATTTCCTGCAGTCAATGCGATTGTATCGGGAGGATGGGGTCTTGCTTATGCACTCGCAGGGAGAGATGAAGATGCGAAAAAAATCCTCGATCAACTCGAAAAGCTTTCCAAAGAAAAGTATGTTGATGCCTATCCTTTCGCTTACATCTATATGGGATTGAGAGATAAGGATAAGGCCTTTGAGTATCTCGAGAAATGTTTTAAAGTCGGGGATATGTATTTGCTCTATCTTCCGATAGATCCGATTTTTAAGGAATTGCATGACGACCCAAGATTTGAGGCTTTACTGAAAAAAATGGGGCTATAATAAAGATGGGGAAGAGGGTCGCAATTTTTCTTCTGTTAGGAATTCTTTTTATCATTTATGGATGTAAAGATAAGCAACCGGAAGAAACATCAAAACCCTATGTAAGTGAATCATATGTGACGGTTGATGATGGTGTTGAGCTACGTCTTAAAACAGTTGGGAATGGACCGGAGACGGTCATCATTAATCCAGCTATCTATTTAGAGTACGAGTTTGAAAAACTCATAGACGAGAGTCGCACCTTGGTTTTTTATGACGTGCGGGGCCGTGGCAGATCGAGCAAAATCGTAGATAGCTCTCGAATTGGAATGGATATCGAGATCTCTGATCTGGAGGCGCTTCGTTCACATTTAAGAAAACAGAAAGTCTCTTTGATTGGTTGGTCTTATCACGGTGCGATGGTCGTGCTCTATGCCTCGCGATACCCAAGCCATATAAATCGAGTTATCCAGGTGGGGGCTGTGGCTCCTACAGCCGAAATTCAAAAGAGAGCAACATCTACACCCATGGACAATGAAAGCCAAGCCCTCCTTGAGAGGCTGAGAAGTGAAGGTTTAGACAAGACAGATCCTGAAAGATTTTGTATGGAGTTTAGGGATATATATATGAAGAGGATATTTTATGATCCCTTAAAAATTGGATTGTTCCTCTCGGACAGATGCAAATGTGAAAACGAGATGCCTGAAAATGTGAACTTCCACATCAATGCCATTTTCGCTTCGGTTGGGGAGTGGGATTGGACAGAGAGAATCAAAAAATTGG
>JBATYS010000562.1:0-5595 GCA_049674205.1 Candidatus Aminicenantaceae bacterium | reverse complement strand
AAGTTATGGGATAGAGACTGTTCGTTTGGATAGATATCCGAGTGATCGGAAAATCAACTACGCTTTTGAGGGTGAGTTCTGGATCGAGAAGCCAAAAAAAGAGTTGGTGGCCAGACTCGATGCCGATGCCGCTCTCATCGCATCGGGATCATCAACAGTGGACATAACCGGTGAACTCGTGTATATCCCGCCACTCCATCCAAAAGAATTGAAGGAATGGGAAGCGAAAGGAATCCAGGAGGAATACAAGGGGAAAATTGCCTTAATGTGGTCTCATGCCCAGAGGGAGTTTGCAGAAGCACTGGATGCCGCAGGGATTGTTGGCGTGATATCCTTCCGGGCCCAGGACCGGTATTTTGACCCTGACCAGATCATCTATTCGAGGGGTTCCTACTCAGACAAAGAAAACCTCAAATTCGGATTCACGATCTCTTGGAGACAGTGGTCAGAACTGATGGAAGACCTCGAAAAGGGGAAAAAATTCACTGTTAGATGTAAAACAAGGATGGAAGAATTTCAGGATAAATTCGAGAATGTTTTTGCCTGGATCCCGGGGACAGAACCGGATAAAAAAGGTGTGATTTTCACGGGACATCTTTTCGAGGGATACACAAAAAGAGGAGCCAACGACAACATGAGCGGCTGTGTAGTGCAGTTGGAGATTTTGCGCGCGTTGACAAAGCTGATCGCATCCGGAGAGCTGCCGCAGCCCCGCAGGACGATCTATTTCCTCTGGCCGAATGAGATCTCAGGCACGTTCAAATATTTCGAACAGAACCCGGGTTTTGCCGAAAAATTGAGCTGCAACATCAATATGTACATGGTGGGAGAGGGGCTGGTTAAAAACAACGGCTATTTTGAATGGAGCGAATGTCCCAATCACCTTCCCTGCTATATCGATGGATTGGGAAACTCGATCATGAATTATGTCTGGCGGACAAACGACATCGTCTATCTGCCCGACTCACCGATGAATCCGCGCGGGCAGATCTTCCCGAAACCCATGTGGGAGAAGAATGGCTCACGCGATGCCTTTCGATATCTAATACACTTGGCCACGGGAGGGAGCGACCATATTTGTTTTAACAATCCGTTGGTTGCCGTGCCCGGAGTCGAGCTCAATGTATGGCCGGACCAATGGTACCATGCAGACACGGATACACCTGATAAGTCCGATCCGACCCAAATGAAGAGAGCGGCTTTTATCGGTGCAATCTGTGCATGGGTTGCGGCCAACTGCACGGATGAAGTCTTGGAGCCGCTTTTGGATGCTGTCTCGGATTATGGGTATAAGAGAATCGGAGAGAGAGAGCTTCCCCAGGCGTTGAAGTTTGTGGACAAGGCAAAGGCTAAGTCCTTTCAAGAGGATGTATGGAAAGCAGTCAACCTAGCTGCTTTTGCCGTGGAGCGTGAGATCGGAGCTCTTCGGTCGTTGATGGAAATCTACAGCGGCTCTGATAGTGCAGTACAGAAAATCGAAGACCGGATCAAACAGTGGGAGTATTATGGTGAAGGATTAGATGAGCAGATCCTGAAATATGGTGCACTCAAAGCTTCGAAACTGGATGTGGAAGCACCAAAAAAACCTGAACTCACAGATGAGGAGATCCAGTATTCGAAAATCTTCCCAGATTTCCACAGCGATGTCAAAGGCGTTGAATTCAATCTGGAAAGGACAGAAAGATACAGAGAGTACATCAAAGAGAATGCAGATGCAGTGAAAAAGCTGAAGCTTAACCGTTACCTGCAGCGATCCATCCAGAATTTCATCAACGGTAAACGCTCTCTCACAGAAATTCGAAATGCCGCGATCGCAGACACAGGAACAGATCTCTCTTTTGAACAGCTGGTCGGGTATCTGGACATGCTCAAAGAATTGAGCTGGGTCACTTTTTGAAGAAAGAAGCGGAAATCCCTGCGCTAAGAATCCAATGAAGCGGGCAGAAAATGAGGATCTTAAACTCGCTTTAAGGCGTCCAATATCTCCTTTTTAAATGCTCTGAAATCCTTAATATTGTTTTTTAAGATGCCATACACAAGATCGTCATCAATATGCCCGTATTCATGAACGAGTATATTTCTGAAACCCTTCATTCTCTTCAGAGTTTCTTTCATTGCAGGAGTGATTATCTTAGATTGTTCCAGTTTATCAAAGATATCATCCTCCTCCGAAGGTATACCCAGGCGGAGCCCTGTAACCATGAGGGCACATATATTGATGATGGCCTCGATGGCAATTTGCAAAAGGCGCTCGCACGACCGCTTCTTTTCGATAACTTTATACGCCCTAAAATCAGTGGGCATGATTATATCGAGCTCTTTCAAATAGCCATCGAGCTCATCGATTCGGGAAAGCACTCGTTCACGATCCACCAGTCTCAATCTCCTTGAGGTAATCATAGTAGATATGTTTAAAATCTTCGAAGGCCTGTGCTGTTCGCAAGGCAACTCCATAAAGCCGTTCTTCATTTCGAACAAATAGGATACGACCATCTTTCAGAATCCTTGTACGAATATAAAGAGGAAGCTGCTGGAAGATTTGTATGTCAAAAGAAAAATCCTTCATGTATTCCAAGCGTTTGTGAGAGAGGATAGACTTGTCAAATGGCTTCTGGCGAGGCTCCACGATGAGACACAGATCCACATCTGATGAGGGTCTTTTTTCTTTGCGGGCTGTGCTTCCGAAGAGCAGAACAGCGAGCACATCTTCATCAGCTTTAGCCTTTGCTAGAAATTTCTGAATGCCTTTGTTTATTTTCATTTTTGCAGAAATACAGGTTTGTTAATTTGATAGATTGATTGTACCATGAAAAAACTCTGTATTCCACAGAATACAGCAGGATATAAAAGGAAAGGCTAGCACTTGACCTCCCTATATGAATTCACTATTAACTGAATGGAGTTTTGCTGATTTCGAATCTTAGAACTGAAAGCCTATCCCCAATCCCGCTCTCCAGCCGCCAAGTTTGATGGTCTCATCAAAAGGCTTGGCGTCGGCTTGGATGTATCGGAAGTTCAGGTCCAGAAAAAGGCTTTTCAATACGTTCACATAAACTCCGGCTTCGACATGGAATCCAACAACTGTTTCTGAAACCTGCTCAAAGCGTTCTGGCAGTTCCTCCTTGTACAAGCAATAATCAACACCGCTTCCCACATAAGGACTTATTTTCCTGTCCAATAATTTAATACGCGCCCCTAGAACAAGCGGAACAATAGAAAAATAGGTTTCCTCTTTTGTCAAGGTCATCTGACCTTTATTCTGAAAGTAATTGGCTTCTACTCGAATCTCGAATTCTTTTATCACATCAAAGCTCAGAGAGCCACCGAACATTAGTCCTCCATCTTCATACACTTCTTTAAAAACAGAGTCTGATACAGCATAGTAGCTTAAAAACCCTCCGATTTTAAAAGTGTTTGCAGAAAGATGGTGAGCCAGACCCATGATAAAGAATAAGCTTAAAGTAACCGCTGTGAGTTTTTTCATTTTTTTCCTTCTTTGAAATTATGCTTAATCATATATAGATATCCTAATCTCTGATAGAATTTTCAAGAGGTTCAGATAGTGAGCTTTCATACCCTTCCAAATCCACTGAAGTCAAGGCATAGTAGTACCTCTTATTAACAGGGAGATAGCGATCAGTGTACTCAAAAGTATTGCCTGTAACGGTACCTATTAAGCTGTAGTCCTCTCTGGTTACTAATTCCTTTCTGTACACTCTGTACTCAGAGATCACAAATTGATTATTCACAGGATTAGGGCCCCATATAACTGTGTGAAAAGCTTCTTTTCTGAATAAGCTCTTGTTTATCTCTCTTTCAAGAGAGAGATTTATGGGAGGTTGAACAAAATGCCCGCATATGTCTTGAGGTATAATATCTACATTTTTAGGTTCAACATTTGTGTCTTGAGATACAAGATTGATAAAGGATGGTACAATCTCTGGTTCCCAAGCTGATTCCAATGTGTCTCGGACCTTTAGCTCTGGAACTTCTATTAGTCCCTCACACTCAGTGCCAAGGTTTCCTTTGGAAGACACTTTAAGGATTAACGCATCACCAAGAGGATCTCCAAAAGCCTGAGTATAGCCAGCTATAATATATCCTTTATCTCGAGTTTCTTGAATGGAGTTCAATCTTTCAGTACCATCTCCTCCATAAACTTTCTGCCATTTGATATCAAGAGAAGGAGTGAGTTTTAAAACCAAAATGTCACCTAGCGAGTCCTTAAAGGACCAGGTGCTGCCTCCCACGATGTATCCTCCATCACGAGTCTGCTGAATACTAAGAGCCCTGTCGATGTCATTTCCTCCGTAGCTCTTTGCCCATTGAGTGTTATCATTCAAATAGAGTTCAGGGTAAAAACGCGCACGCTCATTATGAGGTGACGAAATTCTCTTGACTTGAGCAGTGAGAGAGCTTTGATGAGAAAAATCAATTAACAGCCCAGGATTTTTCCAGGAAGTTGTAGGATAATTTGAACAACCAAAGAAACATAAAAACACAAGGAATAGATAAATAAGACCTCTCTTCATAATTATGCTCCCAACAAATTCATTTTGCATCTTAAACGTCAAACCAAATATTTGACGGAATCTAGCTTAATTGCGGATTCTAATCAGCCAACACTGTGATGTCTGCAGGTGGGGTAGGCTTTTTCAGCATGCCAGCGAGGATAGAGGTATCTTCCTTGAGGAAAAATACGATGATTAAAAATACCATATATTTCGATCCACGCATCTTTTTCATGAACTTTTCTTGCTTGCATACTGATTGGATTATTAGAATTCCTGAAAATTTGGCATTGAATGGAATTCTAAAAATTCTAGTTGATTTTTAAATATCCTCCAAACACACTATTGTATGTTTTAACGAGCTGATCAAAATCATCTAATTCATAGACTGTTATTCCCTGCGTTGATGAGACAATTTCATCCTTTCCATCTCCATCAAAATCTGCAACAGAAAGGCCCACATCCGCTCCATCTCGTGCTATAGAATTAACGATTTGATATTTGTTTTCTCCAGTGTATTTAAAAATATAAAGCGTATCATTGTAAAAGCTAGCTGCTACGGCGATCTCTATGTCTCCAAAACCATCCAAATCCCCTGCATCAACGCCCTGCGTAAATCCGCCCAGATCTTCGCTCGCCCAAACAAATTCATAGTCATATCCGTTATTGGAATTATCATTATATTTCCAGATCATAAGTCTGTTGTTGTTGCCCCCTGCTATAATTTCGTTGAATTCATCGTTATCTACATCTCTTGCACGGGCAACGTCGATTCCCATAAAATCTATTTCATTCGGTAAATATTCACTCGGGATTGGCTCTGCGATATGTTCTTCCCAACTGCCTGAGTTGTTGAAGTCCCAGATAATCGGAGCATTAAATCCAAACATGGCCAGGATGATCTCCTACATTTCATCAGTATCTGTATTTCCTGCATCAATAGTGAAAATTAAATATTCATATTCCGGAAATATCCCCATGTGCTTAGGGACGAGACTATAACCATTCCCTTCTGGTAATATTTCAAATATCTCAATATGTTTGCCCTTTAAAAGAACAAGTTCATTTCTGGGGTCCAGGTCGA
>JBATYS010000561.1:0-6500 GCA_049674205.1 Candidatus Aminicenantaceae bacterium | reverse complement strand
TATTGAAGAACTGGAGAAAACGCTCAAAATGGCTGTTGATCAATTCAAGAAAGGAGATCCCGCAAAAACCATTAATCATTTGGCTGATGCGATTATGGTGGTGAGAAACAGCCTCGATCTTCATCTTGCCAAGATTAATTTGTGCAGCGAAGTACGAGATTACCGGGATATCGAGGCCAAGGAGGCCTTCGAAATAAAAGCGGGCGAACCGTTCGTGTCCGTGATATCCCCGCCGGCAAATACACTTACACACTCACACTAAAGGATCATTACAAAAACAACTTTTTTACAAAAACATTTGACTTCGTGGTTAATAACCTTGATTCTTCATTAAGAGTACTGCCAATTTTATTTTTCTTAATCGTTCTCGTGAATGACCCAGGTCAGTCGCAAGAATTTAAAAATAATATTTGTATACATATGGATTTTTTTATATTAGGATTTGCTCAAAAAGGAGGTCCGGATGAAAACAACAAAGTGGATGAGCGTTTTGTGTGCAGTCGTGTTTATTTTCGGGACAATCGCCTGTGGTGGCGGCAAATATGCTGATGCCAAAAAGGTGGTAGCAAAGAGCAACAAGGTTCTGGAAGGTTTTCTCGGGAAGATGGATAAGGTAGATAACGCCAAAGACGTTGCTGCAGCCTTGACGGGCTTTACCAGCGAGATGGAAAAAATTGTGCCCGAGCTGAAGAAACTGGAAGAAAAATATCCTGATTTGAGAGGCAGCCAAGGTGTACCGGAAGAACTGGGTGAGGAAGGGAAGAAAATGATGGAGCTGTGGGGAAAATTCGCCTCAGTTATGATGAAAATTCAAGAATATGGGGATGACCCGGAGGTCCAAAAGGCCCAGGAAAAACTTGAAGATATCATGAAGGGGCTTTAGTTACAGCTCATATTTTGTCAATCAATTAATAAGATCAGCGAACGAGGATCATCTTTTCGTTCCGGGGATAGAGCGCTTCGATTCCTCTTTCCGTAACAATGGCATTGTCCTCGAAATTGATGGCCAGTCGTTCTCCCCATTCGGGGATCCATGTGTGGACGATAAATTCAAATGCGATGAGGTTGTTGGGCTGGACCATTAAATGAGCGCGGTAGGGACGGAAGGGAGACAGGGATGGACCGACAGCAATTTCACTGTTCCCCGTGTTCCCGACACAGTGGCTGTCGATCGAAAATCCTGACCGCTCCTCATCCCCGAGCGATTGGACGATCTCTCTATCTTTATCTGTGTCCGTGAATGGTGTGTAGACGAATCCCGCATCTTCGATGGCTTTGACAATGATCTTTAAGGTTTCGCCCGCCGTTTGGCCGGGTTTAAAGGTCTTCCGGAGGATTTCTCGAGCTTTGATCCCCCGGTCCCACGCTTTTTGGATGCTGGGTGGCAGGGATGACTCCCCTTCCCTGAGGAGATAAGCTTTGCGTTTGTAATCGGTACCGAAGTTGAGATATCTGATTCCCCAATCCCAAGAGATGAGATCCCCACGTTGGAAGGCATAATCACGTCTCCGGATTTCGGAACGGTCTGAGATTTCGGAATGCTGGACACCCGGTGTGCCTGCACCATAGTAGGAGGATTCGATCCCGAGAGCCAGGAGCTGATCCTGAGCCCACCATCCGAGCTCCTCTTTCGTGGTTAACCCCGGCACGATGCTGCTTAGAGCCTCTTCCATGATGCGGCGCTGTATCTCACATGCTTTTGCGAAGGCGATGATCTCGGTCTGCACGCGCCTCACGCGGAAGTCGGTGATGACATCCTCGGATGAGACCAGCTTTTGGGCATATGTGTCACCGAGAAGATTGACCAGTTTTAAGTATCCCGTATAGGAGAGTCCATCCGCATGGGTGAGAGATTTGGACATATTAACAGCGATACGTTTGGGATCGCGTTCGGCCACAAATTTGGGGATATCGCTCTCCGGGCCGAAGATGTCGTAGACGGAGCGATCCGCCACGCTGGCAAAACTGACACCGAGAAGCGCCCGTTCGATCCTATCGCCCCCTCGGTCGGAAAAAATCACATATCCCATGGTCACTCCAAAATCCAGGGCAAAAGCATCTGGGTCGCCCCGCCGGATCACATGGATCCACATGTCGACATTATTGTCACGCATGGCTCCGGGCAACACCTTGTCGAACTTATCCTTTCGGATGAGGTTCAATAATTCGTACCGTGCCTGCGCCTCCTGTGCCATTGCATCAAATCCCTGGATGACGAAAAGAATGGCAAGGACAATCAACAAAATTTTTTTACTCATGATCTCCTCCTTTCTTAAAAGGTCCAGCTCTGAACACACCGATCAAATAATGAGTATCCAGTATAATAGTGTTTATGATATATATTAAAAATATTTTAACGCTACAACAAGTGATTTTCGTCATTTCCGACAATAAATGCCAAAAAGCGTGCACGTCGCTTGAAAGACAATCAATTTGAAAGATAAAGACACGAATCGAGAGATCCTGCACCTGGCCATTCCAAACATCCTGAGCAATATCTCCATACCTCTTTTGGGGATGGTGGATACAGCACTCATGGGCCGGTTGGATTCAGAGATCTATATCGGTGCCGTTGCTCTGGGCAGCATTATCTTCAACATCATCTACTGGGGATTCGGTTTCCTAAGGATGGGGACGACGGGTCTCACAGCCCAATCATACGGTCAAGGGGATCGAAAAGAGTGTACGGCCATTCTGGGGCGCGGCCTGTTATTTGCGTTGGGCGGCAGCATCCTCATCCTCGCTTTTCAGTCTGTGATTGCCTGGATCGGCTTTAGCCTCCTCCAGGGTGATGAAGCCATTAAAGCTCTTGCTATGCAATATTTTTATATCCGCATCTATGCAGCGCCAGCCACTCTCGGTCTATACGTCTTTCAGGGATGGTTCTTGGGCATGCAGAATGCTCGATATCCGATGGTCCTTACCATCTTCGTCAATCTGCTAAATATTGTGTTTAACATAGTGTTTGTCCTCCAGATGGGGATGAAGGTCGACGGTGTCGCTCTAGGAACAGTCGGTGCCCAATATCTGGGCCTGGCCCTGGCGGCGGGGATGTTATTCTTTAAATTTCGGCCCTTTGTCGCTCAAATCGAGAGGAGACAGATCTTTCAACTTGCTGCTCTTAAACGCTTCTTTGCCATCAATGTTGACATCTTTATCCGGACTGTTTGTTTAGCCTTCACTTTCGCTTTCTTTACCTCAGCATCCGCAGCCATCGATTCGCTGACACTTGCTGCGAATCAAATTCTGCTTCAGTACATATCCTTGATGTCCTACGCTGTCGATGGGTTTGCCTTCGCCGCTGAAAGTTTGGTGGGTCGATACATCGGGGCAAGAGATTCCGCACATCTCAGAAAATCCGTACGTTATCTTTTTTATTGGGGGATAGGATTTGGGGGGGCTTTTGCACTGGTTTACGGTGTGCTGGGAAGGAACCTTCTCCGGGTCTTCACCGACCAGACAGAGATCATCCAAGCAGCCCTACCCTTTGTGTGGTGGATGGTGGCAATCAGTTTGGCCGGTTCTGTGGCCTACATGTGGGATGGTGTCTATATCGGTGCAACAGCAACCCCGTCCATGCGCAACATGATGGTAATTTCGACAGTGGGAGTATTCCTTCCGGTTTACTATTTAGCTCTTTCGTCTCTTGGAAACCATAGCCTCTGGTTGGCATTGCTTCTGTTTATGGTTGCCCGCGGAATAACCCTCGGTCTCCTCGCTAAGAGACACATCTTTTCTCAATAAAAAAAGGTGACAGTCCCTTTTTTCCAGGGGTAAACAAAAAAGGGGACTGTCACCTTTTTTCACTTGATGATATGGAACTCGGTCTGCCGTCCGCCCGGAAAGATAATTCCATCCTTCGTGAGCACAGCCTTCTCTTCAAGCACGATCCGGATATCCTGCCCCCCCCATTCGGGCAAGGCATGGGTGACATCCAATTCCATGGCATAGGCGGTGTTGTAATTGAATACAAGTTCGCCACGCCGAGTAGGACGCTGATTTCCTTCCTCATCAAAATATCCCTCTGAACCGACTGATGGACCGAAGCTGGCATCCCTTGTGGAGAAAACGCCCCCCTTTAGGCCGTAACGGTAAACATAACTGCCCATGGAGTGGCAATAAACCTCCGGTCTTAATCCCTCAGCTTTTGCCTTTTCAAGCGTAGCAAAAAGAACTTCGTTGCCGGTCTTCCCAATCTTCCATTCGGCGGCGAGGATATCCTGGAGTCTGTTCCCCTGCCTCATCGCCTCTTTTAATCCATCCGGGACATCCGTTTCCCCTTCCTCCAATACATACCCGACATGTTGGATATCCGTCGTCAATCCGAGATAGCGGATCCCAAAATCGCACGACAAAACATCACCTCGCCTGATCACTGTATTGCTGCCACAATAGGGTGGGATGTTGATGTTGAAAATCGCCTCAGGATCCCCATATTTTTTGTTCTCCTCCATGCTTCGCCAAACCATGACGGTTGGCCCGAACACATCCTGAAAACCGAGGTCGTGGAGTTTTTGTTTCACCCACCAGTCCACATCACTCGTTGTCGTCACATCCGGAGCGATTGCTCTATTGGAAAAAGCTTCGGCCAGAATGTCGTGTGTGATGTCTACGATTGTTTTATATGCTTCCACCTGCTGGGGAGTTCTGTATTCGATCCAGCGATCACGAAGATCCTTCCCGGAAACCAAACGAGAGGCATATCCACCCAAGGCCTTCTCTAAATCGCTGGTCCTCCCCCGATCAATAGAAATCCGTTGGGGATCGCACTTCTTAATTACTGCAACAAGTTTCTCCAAGCTTTCCTCGTAGGAAAAGATATCATCAGGAAAAAGAGGGCCCCACTCATCGATACCCTCAGTGTTGCCGATAGATATTTCTTCAATCTTACTCGGCCCCCCATTCAGACAGAACACAAGAAAAAATGGATAATATTTGACCAGGCCATCATCCTCGGCGGGCACAAGGAAAGGAAATATCTCTCTGTCATGTTCCGTAAGAATCCACATCTCAACACCATGGTCAACCATCATTTCTGGTAGAAAGTTCTCTTTTTTCCACCGCAGCCACTGTTCTATAAGCTCGGCCTGTTCACGAACTGGTAAAATATTCTTGAAATTTTCTGTGGTAAAAACCTCATCATAATAGGAATCTTTGCATCCAGTTGTGCAGAATACTACAGAAATTATCACTAAAGTCCCCAACAAAAAGAGAAAAAAACGCTTTTCCATAGATCTCCTCCTACTCCTAATATTTATAAACTATATTGAAATGATGAATAACATGTGCGCACATTCTATTATTTCGGACGAAATTTTCAAACTTCTTTTCAAAATATTTTTGCTTACTTTTTAATGCAGGGAGAAGGAACCTGAAAATTATCTTAGAAATGAATTTTTTATTCGTTCAGCGCGTAATATAATATAAATGGAGATAAGCATGGCGACATGTGATACGCCTATCGATCACACACCGAGGAGGAAGAAAGGATGACCATCTCCTATTTCGAACCACTCTCACGAGCTTGGCAAAGGATGAAACAAGCTCTCTTTAATCCCTTTAACTTGAACAAATGGTTTGTCATCGGATTTAATGCCTTTTTAGCCGGATTGTTGGATGGTCCACACGGAAATTCCTCTGGAAATAGCAAAGGAGACGATCTCACTTTCCACGAGTTTCTCAACTTCCCTCACCGTGGTTGGGAGTGGCTTATGGATAATCCCGGATGGTTCATTGGTATCGTTTTTATGCTTATATTCCTTTTTGCTCTTGGTATTGTTCTTACCTGGCTCAGCTCAAGAGGAAAAATGATGTTTCTGGATAACGTTGTTCATGACCGAGCGGAGATCGCCAAACCCTGGAAACAATACAGTAAGGAAGGAAACTCTCTCTTTTTATGGAGGCTTTGCTTTGGGCTGACCTTTTTTGCTTTCTTCATCCTTTTGGGAATCATTTTTTTCACAGCAGCATCCGCCCTCTATGTGAACGGCCGATTTACCGGACCTCTAATTCTCTTCATCGTGGGATGGATATTTCTCTTCCTCCTCACGATTTTTATCACCGGATTTATCTCGATTTTTCTGGATAGCTTTGTGGTTCCTCTCATGTACAAAGACAATCTCACCGCTACAAAAGCCTGGGGTCGTTTTCTCTCCATTTTTAATAAGCACCCCTTCCATTTCATCCTTTTTGCTTTATTTGTCTTCGTCCTGATGGTGGGTTTCGTGATCGGCGCTATTCTCACCGGATTCATAACCTGTTGCATTGGATTTGTTCTGCTCGTAATTCCATACATTGGAACTGTCATTACCCTTCCCGTCTGGTACACATTAAGAGCTTTCAGTCTGGAGTACTTTGCACAATTCGGCACTGAATATGATGTATTCCCCCCGTCAGAACCCGATACAGCCAATGCTTCAGCTTAAGTAAAGTGTTTCACATTAAAGAAAAATTGTTATATTCTTAGAAGTGCTATTTTGCTATGTAAATTGGCCATCTAA